>JANWVD010000021.1 GCA_025057715.1 Aquificaceae bacterium
ATCTCGGATTTGTTTATAAGGATGTTTAGATAGTTATCCTCGGATATGCTAGCCCAAAGGAGGGGGTTTATGGCCTCAGAAGCATGGACTATTTTAAAAGCCGGCAAAAGCGCAAGGGTTAGGATAAATTCTCGCCTATTCAGGGAAGATGTTCCTCACCGCTTTTGCTATGCGCTCGTAAGTTCCGCACCTGCAGATGTGAGAGGAGAGGTTTTTAAGAACGTTAGAAGCGCTAGGCAGTGGTTTTCTCAAGGTCATTGCGTAAACGGACATAATAATACCGCCTTGACAATAGCCGCACTGAGGGACTTGATAATCTATCCAAGCTCTTATCACCGGATGAGACTTATCTATTCCCTCCAATGTAGTAATAGGCACATCAACATCCTTAGCTAAGATAGTGCAAGAGCGAGCTGGCTGGTTGTTTAAAAGAACTGTGCAAGCTCCGCAAATACCAATTCCACAACCAAACTTCACAGCTCTTAAACCGAGGCGCTCTCTCAAGACCCATAGAAGAGGCTCGTCTTCGAAAAAGCCGACTTGTCTCTTTTGGTTATTTACGCTCAGGGTTTTCGTAAGCATTTTAAGTTTAAATTTAAACCCGTGGAAGGAAAATCAAGGTCTATACCAGAGGTTTTAGAAAGCGCCATTAAGCTTTCAGGGAACATACCGCTTTTTGGCACAAGGAGCGCCTCGAGATTAGTTTATGGGCTTTTGAAATTGCCAAAGGAGCAAGCCTTGCAGACCTTAAGAGCCATTGAAGAAGCCGTTCTTAACCTAAGAAGATGCGCAAAGTGCGGTCTTCTTACGACCGATGAAACTTGCTACATCTGCAAAGACCCTCTGAGGAGCAAATTCCAAATGTGCGTGGTGGAAGAGTCCCAGGATGCTTTTTCAATAGAAAAACTTGGTAAGTATAACGGGTTATACCACATTCTTAATGGCAGGATAGCGCCTCTTGAGGGAATATCTCCATCGGACTTATCAATTGATAAGCTCTTTGAAAGAATCGAAAATCTAAATGTAAAAGAACTAATCCTTGCGACAAACCCAAACATTGAGGGGGAAGCGACGGCAAACTACATAGCAAAGCTCGCAAAAAGACAATTTAAACATCTCAAGATTACTCGCATATCCCACGGTCTCCAGTTTGGCTCTATGATAGAGAACTCTGATCCACTTTCTCTCGAGGGCTCTTTTGCAAACAGGAAAACGGTGGAAGATACATAAATACTTTGGTGCGTAGTTTAAATCTCAAATTCTGAAACCTGTTTAATCAACCGTGTCTTAAGCTCTAATCGCAAACCTTTAATGCGCAAAGCCGAAAACGGAATTATAATAAATGTTTAGTAAGTGGGTTTTTAAAAAGTAGCTTGCTTAGTTTTTTGATGACTTTTCTCTAAAAACATTTCAGCAGCTCTCTTCTCAAGCCACCTTATAAACTTACTCAGACTCCTCTTATCTATAATAACATGCAAATATCCATGTCTTGCGTAGTATATAGCAACTCTTTTTATGTCCGTAGCTATCCTTTCGTCGTCCTTTGCGTATACACTATCAATTTTAGATAGAACAAAGTAGCCAACCAGTTGATTATAGTATCCCTGAGCAAACTTCAAATGCTTAGTTACTTTTATATCAACTATCATATCATCTATGACTAAATCCGCATCTGCACCGCCAACTATAGAAGAACCCTCTCCAAAAGTAGGGTTCAAGACGCAACAATTGCTGCAAGAAAAATGCTTAATATCCAATATACCAATCAGACTTTTCAAATCTTCTACATCATTCGTATCTACATAACTACTAAGCATCTTATTCTCTTCGGCAATTTTCTGAAAAAAAATCTAAATCTTTAAGTGCTCTGTAAACATTATCCATCCTCGCTAACAAAACGCAAGAAATTATTAAATCATCTGTTAAACTCCCTCCGGATAGATACTTTTTGTATTCCATTTTAGCTCTGCTAACTATCTCACGCATTTTCTCAACTTGAGTGTCTGGGAGATATATATCAAACTCTTTGTTTTCAAGAAGCTGAAGCAAAGCCTCCGCAACCCATTTTGTTTCGATTGCATTTTTATAATGCTTCTTGATATGAAACCGAAGTAAATAATCAAAGGCAGTTCCCACGAGGCTAAAGTTTTCAGTCTTGGGTTTTGCTAATAAATTGATATCTAACCCCCTAACCTTTGGAGCTTTTTCGACCAGGAAAACCCTCTTAAATTCATGCTTCACATCTTCAAGCTCTATGAAAGAAGATAAACTCACTTTTAGCACCTATTTTAGGACATGACTATAGCATTAATTGCTAACAGAAGCGCGCTTCAAAATCAGCATCTTGATATTTGGTTTGATAATACTTAGTCTTCGCGGAATCCCGGTTTCATAGTCAAGAGCATGATATCTCCCAACCAACACGAAAACGACGGCGGAAGGCTCTTTTTCAAGGATTTCATATATTTTGTAAGCCATAAATGCGTCCCAAGCAGATTGAACTCTGTAAAATTGCTCTCTGTCAATAGGCGGATGCTCTTTTAAAACAGATTCATAAACCTCAATCTCTTTCTTAGACGGCTTAAGCAAAACCTCGCTTGGCAACCCGGGGATGGATTCACCACGCCTGACAGATGGTAAAAGCTCACTGTCCATCCCTATGGCGTAGATTCTGATTTTCCTTGACCTTGCGAAGTTCCAAATATCTCTATAGAGCTCTGGGTCAAAGCCCCATCGCTTTTTGTACTCAGAAAGTTCAAGCATCTTCTCTTCGCTTATTAACCCGTTGACAAAATCGTCCAAAACCTTTTGAAACCTGTGTTGAAACATCTCCATTGCAATAACTGCATTACCATCAAAAGACGATATTACCTGCAGCTGAAACTTATGGTCTTCTTTGCTGGTGTGCACCTCAGGTAAAAATACGACCCTATGATTTTGAATCTCCGTTGCCCACACACACGATATAAAAACAAGAAATAGATAAACTAAAAACATAAAATTATTGTATAATTTGATGCAGGAGGTAAGAAATGGCAAGAAAACCGAGAAAAAAGGGCGGACCGCGCTACAGAAGAGTGACCCTCTCTCTTCCAAAAAGGCTATACCATGTGCTTAATGGCATAGCTATGGGCGATGAAAGAAGACTAAACCGCTTAGTCAAGGGCATACTTGAGGACAAGCTAACAGAATCAACTGTCAGCGAGCTTGAACTTTACCTCGGAAGAGGCGACGACGAAGAACTCATGGAAGAAGAAAACTTAAGAAAGCAGGACGCAGAATACCCGTCTCGTGAAACCCCGAATTCAGGGTCTTGAAAAATATAAAACCGAGACAACCAAGGCAAGAATAAGGCTAAGCTCAAACGAGTTATATCTTGACCTTCCGCAAGAGGTAAGGGAAGAGGTAGCCAAAGAGCTCGCCTTTGCGCCGCTTTACAAGTATCCAGACCCGGACGCCAAAGAGCTTAAGTCAGCCATCGCAAGCTGGCTTAAGCTCCCCTCAGAAGAATATCTAACCCTTGGGAATGGCTCTGACGAGCTTATTAACTACCTTTGCGCCTCTTTGGGGACTGGCACTGTATCTTACCCAGTGCCGACCTTTTCTATGTATGAAATATGCGCTAAAAACAACCTTCGCAAGACTGCACCCCTGAGACTTGACGAAAACTTCGAGCTAATGCAAGCCCCGCCAGATGATTCAGACCTCATCTTCATAGCAAGACCCAACAACCCAACCGGGAATCTTTTTTTAAAAGAAACCATAACCGCCCTTCGGGCGAGGGATAGATGCATAGTAATAGACGAAGCTTACTATCCTTTTTGTAAAGAATCAATGATTGATGAAGCTCTTAAAAGTGAGGATATTCTGGTGTTAAGAACGCTTTCAAAGATAGGTCTTGCAGGTCTTAGGGTTGGCATTTTAATAGCCCCCCCGGAAATTATTAAGCTTATAGATAGCGTTAGGCTTCCTTTTAATGTAACAATGCCATCGCAAATAGTTGCGAAGATTATAATTAGTAAGTATTCTTATTTAATAGATAACGCAGTCGAGATTGCAATAAAAGAGCGAGAGCGAATTGAAAGTTATATGAAAAATATGGAAGGGATTAAGGTCTTTCCTTCAAGAGCTAACTTTATACTATTTAAGGTCTTAGTAGGCGCAAAGGCCTTGCATAAAGAATTGCTAAAAAGAGGTGTTTTAGTAAGAGACTTTTCTGAAAATCCATATACACCTGAGTGTTTAAGGGTTTCAGTCGGAAGAGCCGTAGAAAATGACATTTTTCTTGAAGCTCTTGATTCTTCGCTGAGAGAGCTCGTTTAAATGCCGGAGGTGGGAGTCGAACCCACACGCCCTCACGGGCACTGCCCCCTCAAGACAGCGCGTCTGCCAATTCCGCCACTCCGGCTTGAAAGTCAGGATTATATCACTTTTCTTGGATAGTTTCCTGAATCTTCATACCAAAGTGGCGCGCAAAATCCTCAACATACCCAAGAACTTCCATCTTGGGTTTTAATTCAGAAACTGAGATTGGTCCGCAATCGGGGCTCACGAGCCTTATCGTTTCGGCATTTTGCAAAATTGCACTTAGCTTTTTGTTGTTGTATCTAGCCTCGATAAGCAGCATTGGTCTTCTTTCTATTTTTGACCTGCCTACAAAGACCTGCCTTGCTTTGCCCTTGCAATCGTATATTACAACCGCATCACCGCTTGAAAGCTCGCAAAGATACTTTGTTTTATCGCCGGGGACTTTTACATACATATGAACCGCGCCTGCATTGACCCTAAAAGGACGCGAGGCAACATAGGGGCTCTCTTCGGTCTCTGCGTGCACTAATAGCATCCCAGAGGAGGAATTTCCAACCAAAAGACCGCTTGATTTTTCTAAGATGCTTGTGGTATCTACGCAAACTCTATCGCCAAGACCGATTGGCAAGATTCGTTCAACAACTGCTGTGATAAGCTCAACCGGCGGCTCGCTCTCAAGCAAGGTGCTAAAGGCTTTTATTATCGAGGGGTCTTGGGTCTTTAAAACAACGCCTTTAACGCCCTTTTCAAGAGTTTCAAATGCAAGGCGGGCTTCTTGGATGTCTTTGACAATAGCATACACATCTTGACGCATTGCTATTAGATTCTCGAGGGGTATTACCCTCCAATCGGTCGTTTCGACAAGCACTTTAACAGAAGGTGGATATAAGCCAGCCCTTTCTTGGTCCTTAGATTCTTTTATTTCAATATGAACAAAGTCCCTCTCGGGAATTAAATCCCCGCCATCGCAAGCGACTAATATTTTCCCAAGTGAGCGAACCTCGCTGAGCTTTGCGGCATCTTTTAAGACAATAACCGTCGCGCCGCTCTCTATAGCGAGGGAAACGAGCCCTTTGTCAAAGGGTTCTGCAAGATACCAAAACTCTCTCATGGAATTACCGGAAGACCGCACTCACCTTCTCTTATAAAGTCAGAGAACCTAGCTGGCAAGATATAAGGGATGCGTCTTGTTGTGCCAGTTGATAGCTCGACTACATCGAAGTTTAAGTAAACTGCAGTGGTGCAAAGCTCAATTAAGGATACGACAACCGGCAAGTTTGTAACGCATCCGTCCACATTAACAAATCGATAGGTGGCGTTTCTTGTATGCGGTCTTTTCATCTCCCTTGTAACAAGAGGGACTGTGACATCTTGTTGACCGCCGGGTGGGATAGCTACCCCAACAGGAATCGTGTATTCGCCAACGATGCAAGCCCCGCCAAAGTTAAAAGTAACGGAGCGAACAAGCACGGAAGATGGAATAGAGGTCACAGGTCCGCCCTGGGCGCTTCTAATAACGCTTGAAAGGAAGGTAAAGCGAACCATATCATCGCGCGGCTCACCTAAGGTGCAAAGCTGTTTTGTTTCAGATGCAATACAACAGAGCTCTTGGTAGGTTCTGCCATTTGGGTCAACATAAGTTGGGGGAACATCTCTACAGCAAACATCGGCAGCTCCGCCGCCGCCGCCACCGCCGCCGCCACCACCTCCGCCGCCTCCGCCACCGCCGTCACAAATACCGTTGTTGTTATTATCTATGATTACCTGCTCATCAAGACGCTTAGCAACAATGACCTGCTGCTCTCTTCTATCAATGAGGTCGCTTTCAAGGACGTTGCTGTTTGTTCCTGAAGCTCTCTCTGGCGTAACTGAGATGATACTAACTGTAACGGTGCTAAAGGTTGGAAGGTCGCGCGAAACGCCAAGGGAACCGCCCCCACCGCCACCACAAGAAAATAGAGAAAGGGCAACAGCTGTAAAACCAGATGCAAATAAAAGTCTCATTCTTTACCCTCCTTCCTGCTTAAAAAGTATTTTAACACATATTAAAATTCGTTTCATGGCGAAGGTTATTATAAATGGAAAAGTTGTTGAGATAGAGCCAGGGGTAAGATTTGGCGAGCTTCACCACGAGATTGAAAAAGCCGGGGTGGAGTTTGGATGCACGGACGGTCAGTGCGGCGTTTGCGTTTGCACAATTTTAAGCGGTCTTGAATGCGTTGAAGAGCCCTCGGAAATAGAGGAAGAGACCCTTTGGCGCATAGGTGAATACGAAGAAAACAGAAGATTAACCTGTCAACTTGTTTTAAAAGGTCAATGTCCGAACTTAAAAATCGAGACGGATTAGAGCTTCAAGATAGGATAATACCAGCGATAGACCTGCTTAACCAACAGGTGGTAAGGCTAAAAGCCGGGGACTTCTCAAGTGCAAAGGTTTACTCAAAAAACCCCGAGGAGATAGCCAAAAGGCTCTCAGATGCCGGCTTTAAAACGCTCCATGTGGTGGATTTAAAGGGCAGCTTGCTAGGAAACTCTCAGGAGCTGAAAATCCTTGAAAGACTAAGGAGCGTTTTCGCAGGAATCATTCAATTTGGCGGCGGACTAAGAAGCCAAGACATGGTAAGAAGATTAAACACCATTGGCATTAACAGGTTTGTAATAGGAACGCTTGCTTTAAAAGACCAAGAGCTCTTTGTAAAGATAGTAGAGGAATTTCCGCAAAAGGTTATTCTATCTATAGATTCAAAGGGCGGGAAGGTCGCAACTGATGGTTGGAGCTTTAGAGCTGAGGTAAGTCCAAAGGAGCTAATAACTTACTTTGATAAGCTAAAGCTGTGGGGATATTTATCAACTGACATTGAAAAGGACGGAACTTTGAAAGGCGTTAATCCAGAATTTTACAAAGAGCTCAAGAGAGAAACCCAAAAACCAATCATAGCATCTGGTGGTGTTGCCTCTATTGACGATGTCAAGACGCTTTTAGATGTTGCTGACTTTGTCATCGTTGGGAAAGCCCTTTATGAGGGGAGGCTTAGTCCTTGGGATGACCTGTTCAAGGGTTAGCCCGTGCGGGGGGGCGCAAAAGGGGCAGACTTTCTCGCCCGTCAGGGCGGATTTAAAATTATCAATACTTAGTCTATTTTGAGAGAGGGCTATAGAGCATCCAACAAGCCTTCTTACCATGTAGCGAAGAAAGTGAGAGGCTCTGATTTTTAAAAAGATGGCCTTGCCGCTTGCTATAGTGATTGCTTGGTCTATGAAAATGAGGGTGCTTTTGCCTGGCTCTATCTTGCAAAAGGACCTAAAGTCGTGAAGGCCTATGTAAGAGCCCCAGGAGCGAGAAAGAAGGTCAATGTCAATAGGTCGATTTATCAAAAGACAATACGGCGCAAGAAAAGGGTCTGGGGCTGTGAGGATGCAATAGCTATAGAGCTTTGAGATTGTATCAAAGCGAGCATTAAAGCGCTCTTTTAGCTCTAAGGATAGGACCCTGATATCCTTGGGTAAAACGCCGTTGAGGGCTCTTTTTAGCCTCTCGAGGTCTAAAGGGTGGTCTAAGTTGCAGCTTGCCAAGTATTGCCTTGCATGGACCCCGGCGTCCGTTCTGCAACAGCCCACGACCCTGAGTTCTTTATTTGTGACTGTTTTAAGAGCTCTTTCAAGCTCGCCCTGAATGGTGCGAAGTCCGGGCTGAAATTGCCAACCGTGGAAGTTTGTGCCTACGAAACTTAGCTCAATAACCAAGGAGGGCACTAAGATAAATTAATGCATAATAGAGGCTACTTTGGCGAGTTTGGCGGAAGGTTTGTTCCAGAGACTCTATTCTTCGCCCTCGAAGAGCTCGAGGAATTTTACCAACAGATAAGCAAAGACCAAGGCTTTTGGCAAGAGCTTGAGACTTACCTAAATAGCTTTGCAGGAAGACCTACCCCGCTTTACTTTGCCAAAAGACTAACAGAGTATGCAGGCGGCGGAAAGATATACCTAAAGAGAGAGGACCTTTTGCACACTGGGGCTCATAAAATCAACAACGCCATAGGGCAAGCGCTAATTGCCAAAAAGATGGGAAAAAGAAGGGTAATTGCAGAAACTGGCGCAGGTCAACACGGGGTAGCAACCGCAAGCGCATGCGCCCTTTTGGGGCTTGAATGCACAATTTACATGGGCACAGAGGATGCAAGAAGGCAGGAGCTAAATGTTTTTAGAATGAGGCTCATGGGCGCAGAGGTCAGACTCGTTCCCCCAGAGAGCGCAACTTTAAAAGACGCAATAAACGAAGCTCTAAGAGACTGGGTTAGCTCTTTGAAAGATACTCACTACATCATAGGCTCTGTGGTTGGTCCTCATCCGTTTCCTACCATAGTAAGAGACTTTCAAAGGGTCATTGGCAAAGAGATTAAAGAGCAGATTCTTTCCCTAGAGGGTAAGCTCCCCAATGCCGTCGTTGCTTGCGTAGGCGGGGGCTCTAATGCAATTGGGGCTTTTTACGAGTTTT
>JANWVD010000022.1 GCA_025057715.1 Aquificaceae bacterium
TACTTGCAAGAAATACCTTGCCGCAACCATACTGGTTATTAGGAACAGCGCCCACTGCTTGGTCTTTTGTTGCAAAAGTGCAAAGCACCTCTTTTACCTGCTCTGGCGTTAGGTTTGGATTTGCCTCAAGAAGCCTTGCAACTACCCCCGTAACAACAGGCGATGAAAACGATGTCCCAGAATTAAAGGTGTATCCACCCCCTATCCTTGCGACAAAGACCGTTTGTCCACCTGCAACTAAGTCCGGCTTTACCCTCCCGTCAATTGTTGGTCCTCTTGCGGAAAATCTGGCAACCCTTCCTATGAGCTCTTGACTGTTTCTGTCTGGTCTTATAACTATAGAGCCAACAGCTATAATTCTTCTGCCGTCTGCAGGTTCAGAAATTGAGTGGTAAAAAGAGCCAAATTCGTCCCTCTGTCTTGTATTTGCCGGAAGTGTATCAAAGCTCGACACAAATATCGTCACTACCCCAGGTTGCCCACCTTCTAAAACTATCCTTAGGTCAAGACTTCCAACGCATCGCGAGAAAAAAGAAACCACCGTCTTTTGATTCGTTGGGTATCTTTCTCTCTTTATATAGTCTATACACGCAATCTCTCTTCTTGATGTTGATTCTGAAGAGAAAGCGCAAGCGCCTGTGCGCGGATGGCATACCTCAACCCTGTAGTTTGAAGATTGTGGAAACCAAACTTCCACATCTCCCCCGTCATTAAAGGTTATCGGAATTGTTACGTTTGTTGGATTTTGCAAGATTGCCCTGTTTGGTCTTGAGCCGCTATTGCCCGCAGATGCAACTAAAATAAGCCCAGGCCCAAGAGCTCTCTCAATAGCAAGAGTGAACATTCCCATTCCATCCCCAGGACCATAGTCAGAGCCAAGTGAAAGATTAACAACTATTGGTCTTCCAAGCTCTTGGCGCTTTCTGGTTATATAATCAAGTGCCCTCATTACCATAGCGTCCGTAGGTAGCGGGTATCTTTCGTCTGAAGTTTTTATCGCTATTATCCTCGCATCAGGCGCTATGCTTGATGCAACGCTTGCAACTGCTGTGCCATGACCTATTGGGTCTTTGTTGCATCTGCCAGCTGAAATTTCTCTCTCTATTTGCTCTCTATTTAGCTCTGTTTGCGTCGTAACATCATAAAAGAACTCAATCTTTGAGCTATATGCAGGATGGCAAATGTCAAACCCGCTATCCACAATTGCCATGTAGGTCCCTCTGCCAGTGGCAGAATTTAAGCTCACACCAGTGCCTAAGTGAAGTGCATTTGAAGGCGTACCAAAGGCGCTTATTGAGCTAACTGCAAATGCGCCTAAATTTGAGGGTGTAACCCTTGGGGTTATTGAGCTGCATCTAAACCTTCTTGACCCATCTTGGGCGCTCGTTTCCAAAGCACAAGAGCTATCAAAACTAGCGTTAGCACCAAAGTCCCAAAGCCACATATTCTGACCTTGGGCTATGGTAAAGCTTACAGGCGATGAGGTAAAAAACCCAACGCAGTATCCTCTTAAAAGCTCATCGTGATATTCAAGCGGCTTTTCCTTCTCTATATAAATTGGCTTTTCTTGCAAAAACATAAGCCTTGAACTCTCAATAACCCTTATACTTCCATCCTCAAAATAAGCCTTATAAAGCTGTGCCCAAACGACATTTATAAAGACCGCTATAATAAGTGTTAGCCTCATTATCCTCTCCTTTTATAATAGCCTTAATCTATGCTAAGTATTTTAAGGTTATACAGGGTAATTCCCATAGAAGAAGATAGCTCAAGCATCAAGTTAATGGTCCCAAGTGACATCTCGCCCGAGGTTCTTGAAGAGATTCGTTTCATAACTGGCAAAAGCCTAAAGCTCGTGAAGTTAGACCCCCAGGAGTTTTCGAAGGTTTTGCAAGAACGACTTGCACAAGAGGCAATTTTTGTAGAGGGTCAAGAGGACGATGGCTCTGAGCCTGCTGACATTTTGTATGAAGATGAATCAAGCCCAGCCGTGGCTTTTGTCAACCAAACCCTCATAAAAGCAACTACTGTTGGGGCTTCAGATATTCACATAGAGCCCTATCAATCAAGCGTTCACGTAAGATTCCGCCTTGACGGTATTTTGAATGAGTATACGACCATCCCGCATTCCCTTCACGAACAGGTAGTTTTAAGGATAAAGGTTTTAGCCAATCTAAATGTGGCTGAGAAAAGAGTTCCACAAGATGGCAAAATCTCAATAAGAGTTGGCCAAAGACACTTTGATGTCAGAACCTCGGTAGTGCCATCGGTCTTTGGCGAAAGGGTTGTCTTAAGGCTCTTAGAGCGAGGTGCAAAGCTCCTTGAGCTTCAAGACCTTGGTCTTTCAGATGAGGATCTTCTGAGGCTCAAAAGACTCTCTCAAAAACCTTATGGGATGATAATAGCAACCGGTCCAACGGGCTCTGGGAAAAGCACGACCCTTTATGCCATGATTCTTAGCATCAAAAGCCCTTCGAAAAACATCATCACGATTGAAGACCCGCCAGAGTATCAAATAGAGGGCGTAAGTCAAGTTCAGGTAAATCCAAAGGTTGGGCTAACCTTCGCAAGCGGTCTTAGAGCTCTTCTTCGCCAAGACCCGGATATTATCATGGTGGGGGAAATAAGAGACTCAGAAACTGCTCAAATTGCAACCCAGGCTGCTCTAACGGGGCACTTGGTTCTTTCAACGCTTCATACAAATGACGCCCCCTCTGCAATCACTAGGCTTTCTGACCTTGGCATAGAGCCGTTTTTGATAGCCTCCTCTCTTGAGGGCGTTTTAGCTCAAAGGCTGGTAAGACGCATCTGCGAGCATTGCAAGGTTGAATATACCCCTTCCGAGGAAGAGCTTAGCCAGCTTGGTCTTTCAAGGGGTGTTTTTTATAAAGGTCAAGGTTGTGAGAGATGTATGCACACGGGCTATCGCGGAAGGACGGCGCTCTTTGAGGTGCTTGAGTTAAACGACGATATAAAGCGCCTGATAGTTAGAACCCAGGACTCAAACGAGATTTCAAACTTCCTAAAATCTCAGGGCTTTTCCACGATGCTTCAAGACGGCATTAAAAAGGTGCTTAATGGAATTACAACAGCAGAGGAAGTTCTAAGAGCCGTAAAAAGCCAACAATGATAAAACGCCTCATTTGCGCAAAGAGTGATGATAAAACCTTAACGATTGAGCTAAATCTTCTAACAAAGCAATGGAAAATATCTTCAAAACAAAAAGAGCCAGATATTTTTCTAATTCCCTCCGAGCTTTGCTTTATAAAGCGCTTTATCAGCGAAGAAAACAACGAAGAGAGCATAAATAGCTATATCCAAGAAAGATTTAAAGACCTAAGCTACAAGCTCTCACTAAGGCAAGACATTTCCTACCTTGCGGTTTTAAAAACCAGCCAACCCCAGCTTGATATCGAGCTTGAACCATTCGCAATCGCGCGCATATGCGCGCTTTATCTAAAAGACGGGCTTTGCCTTAGCCTTAAGGAAACCTCCTCCGTCTTTGTCAGGTTAGAATCCGGGCTTCTTGAGTCTTTTCGAACTTTAGGTGCAATCAACCTAAAAACCCTTGACTTTTCCTCAGAATCCGTTAGGAAAGCCCTCTTACTACTGATAGAAGAAAGCGGATATTCCCTTCCTAAAAAGATGGTCATCTTTTCACAAAATCCCCCCTTTAACTTAGAGCAATTTAAAGACCTTGAGATTCTATACGGGGGCAAAGACCCGGACCTACTTGGGGCGTGCCTTGGCAAAGCATTCAAAGACCCCTACCCGCGCTTTAGACAAAACATCTTTAAAAGCTCAGAATTCAAAAAAACCGCCCTTACGGGCGCATTTGGTATCTTGTTAATAGCTATTTTTAATGTTTTTTCTTCCTTTGTTTTTAATGTAAATCGTCTAAGAGAGCTTCAAAGAGAGGAATTTAAAAAAATCTTCCCCTCTGAGCCAGCCGTTTCCCCATATAGGCAGCTAAAAGCCAAGGTCAGCTCCGGCGAGGATTATTTGCTTTCATCCTTGCTCGTAGAATCTTCCGCCTCTTTGCGTAAGGGGATGGTCATTTATAGCTTTGAGTTTGACGGCAATAGCCTTAGCATCAAGGGAAAAGCGCCTGAAGACGTGCTTGCAGGTCTAAAGCCGCGCTCAACAAGACAAGTTCCAGATGGCAGGGAATTTGAGCTTAAGTTCCCATGAGGTATTTGCTCTTTGTGGTTTTATCCGTTCTTGCTGCTTTTAGCATTCTGAGATTTATAAATCTCAGAGACGAATTTTATTCAGAGTATCTAAAAACAAAAGAGTTTATTTTGCTCGCTAAAAACTATCAAAGCAAAAAAAAATCAACCATCACTGAGGATTTTTTAAGGCAAAAGACATTATCCGTTGGTGCTCAACTAAATGCCTTTTCACAACTTGACGTAGGCTTTGAAATAAAAGGCTCTTCTTTAAAAGGTGATGCAATATTGCAATTTATCCATTCGCTCGAGCAAGAGGGGATTGAAATACTTCGCTTTAAAGCAGTTGATAACACGGGTCAAGGAATTTACGACTTTGAATTGGTAGTTAGATGATAATCGTCCTTGCGCTTTCTCTCTTTATTGGCGCAGGCTATATGATAGCAGATTTGTATAGCTCAATAAAGAGCGCAAGGGCAACAACGAGCCAAGTCTATGTGAATATGCAAGCCCTTTATGTTTTCCGCTCTGCGATTGAGCTCGGACTTGCGATAGTTAGGTCAGACGACCCTTCAATTGACCATCTTGGCGAAAGGTGGGCTTATCCGTTAGAGTTTAAAACAGAGCGCGGCGAGCTATCTATCAGAATCTACGACGAGGATAGGTTCATAAACCTAAACTACGCAGGCGATAACTTGCAGGTATTTGAAAACATCTGGCAAAAGCTAAGATTAGATAGAGAGCTCTTACAGAGGTTGCTAATCTGGATTGGAAAGTCCCAAGGTCAGTTTGAGACAGACTTTCCGATAAAGAGAGCTCCTCTAAGCAGCAAAGAAGAGCTCATGCTTTTGGGCTTTGGCGAAAGTGAGCTAAACGGCAGGGTCTTAAATCAGGAGTTTTTGCCGGGGCTTTTGTCTATCAGCACGGTTTACTCTTCTGGAAAGGTCAACATCAACACAGCTCCCGCGTCGGTTTTAGCGCTTTTAGACCCATCTTTTGATTCTGCGACTGTTAGCAGGATTATTGAGCATCGTAAAAAAACCCCATTTCGCAAGGTTGATGACTTAGTTCTCGTCCAAGGCGTTAGTCTTGATGCGCTATATAGGCTGAGAAACTTTATAGATGTCAAAAGCACGCACTTTCACATCGAAATTGAGGTAAAATCAGGAGGCTATAGCGCAAGCTATAGCGCTATTTTTGACAGAAGCAGAAATGTCTTGGTATACAAGAAAGTCAATTAGCCTCGGGCTTTACCTAACTTTCATAGCGCTCTTGGTTTTAAGAAAATCTCTTGGCTTTGACCTATCTGGTTTTATTTTGATTCTTCCGCTACTTTTTTTGCCAGAAAATAGGATAAACTTTAGCTCAAAGTGGAGTTTATTTGCGCTCTTTTTGCCGTTTAGCTACTTCATCTTAGGTGATAGCTGCCTTGGTCTTTGCGCGCAGGCTTTCATTGAGGAGGTCTTCTTTAGAGCTTATTTGATGATGGTCTTTTCTAATTTAGCTTCTTCTTTTATGTTCTCGCTTGCGCACATTGTTGTGTATTTTGATGTATTTTCGGTCTTGACGTTTTTCCCGTCTTTGTTTTTTGGTTTTGTTTATTCAAAAACCCACAATTTGTTGTTAGTTACTACATTGCATCACTTTTCTAACGTTTTGTGGTTTGGTTTTTTAAGAGAAGTTTTTATCTAGCTTGCTCTTAGCCCTTCAGGCAGGTCTCTGTCTGGCACTATTAGGCTAAGGTTTTCCCCGTCGCTTAGGGCTAAAACCATGCCCTGAGATTCTATGCCAAATATCTGCCTTGGCTTTAGGTTGGCTAAGAATAAAATCTTCTTGCCTATTAACTCCTCAGGTAGGTAGCTTTTTGCGATTCCTGCAACGACGGTTCGATTCTCCTCACCAACAGATAACGAAAGCTCAATTAATTTTTCGGACCCCTCAACGCGCTTTGCGCTAAGTATTTTTGCAAGCCTTATGTCGAGCTTTTTAAAGTCCTCTATAGAGATTAACTCGCTCACGTGCAAACTTGCTCGTAGTCTATGAGCTTATCTATCTTTGGATTTTTAGAGCAAAGAGGGCAAGATGGGTCTTTGCGAAGCTTTAGCTTTTTAAATTCCGTGCTAAGAGCGTCGTAGATAAGCAGCTTACCAACCAAAGACTCTCCTATGCCAAGTAGAAACTTTAAAGCTTCGCTCGCTTGCAAAGCGCCCATTACCCCGCCAATGGAGCCAAGAATGCCTGCTTCTTGACAAGAAGGCACAAGCCCTGGCGGCGGTGGCTCTGGATAGAGACATCTATAGCAGGGCGAAAACTCTTTCATGTCAAAGATTGTCAATTGCCCTTCAAACCTTAGCATTGCAGCGGACACCAGCGGTTTTTTAAGGAAAAAGCAAGCGTCGTTTATTAAAAACCTTGCGGGGAAGTTGTCAGTGCCGTCAAGGACTATATCGTAGTCTTTTATGATATCAAGGGCGTTTGAGGAATTTAGCGCAGTTTCGTGCTCTATTACCTTTACGTCCGGGTTTAGAGCTCTAACGCTTTGGGATGCGGATTTAACTTTTGGAGTGCCAACCCTTTCGCTTGAGTGAATAATTTGACGCTGAAGGTTAGATAAATCTACGCAGTCAAAGTCCACTATTCCAATAGTTCCAACGCCGGCTGCGGCAAGATAAAGTATCGCTGGCGAGCCAAGCCCCCCAGCGCCTATGACCAAAACCTTTGAGCTAAGGAGCTTTTTCTGACCTGATACGCCAACCTCTGGCAATATGATGTGCCGCGCGTATCTTCTTATTTGCTCTTCGGAAAAGCCAAGCACTCTATTAATTATAGTCCAAGAAATTCTAAAAGCCCAAGCGGGGTTTGGATGCTTATTGGGCTTTCTAACTTCCCATAGCCCCACTTTGCATAGCCAAATTTAGCGCCTGCATTTTGCGCGCAAGCGCGGTCGTTTTCAGTATCTCCTACAAGGATTGCCCTCTCGGTGCTTGTATTTAACATCCTAAGGGTATAAATAAGAGACTCTGGCGAGGGCTTTCTCTTTCCGAAGGTGTCTGAGCCAACTACGCACACAAAAAAGGCATCAAGCCCGAGTTTGTCTAATATCTTTCTTGCCAAGGCTTCTTGCTTGTTTGTTAAAACGCCAAGGAGAAAACCTTTTAGTAGGAGCGTTTCAAGAGTTTGCGTAATCTCAGGGAAGGGCTTTGAAAACTTAGCTGGGTTTTGATGATAGATTGTTCGGAAAAAGCTCAAAGCATCCTCAAGCTCGTCTTGATTAAAGAAGTTTGCGAGCAATCCCCTTGCACCTGAGCCTATGAGGCTAATAACATAATCTTTTTCTGGTATTGGCTTTGAAAAGTGCCTTAAGGTAGCGCAAAGGTGGTTGTATATGTCCTCTTTTGAATCTACCAATGTACCATCAAGGTCAAAGAGGACTATATCTACGTGCATTTTTCCTTGGCGAATTGTAAGTATGGTATTTTGACATTTGCTCTAATAAATTCCATTGCGCAATTTAGCTCTTTTTGTTTAAGGTATCCCCTTAGCTTAAGATGGACCTGACCGCTTTTGTCGTAAAATAAAAGGTAAGGAAATTGGTCAACATTAAAAGACTTTGATAGGTCCTTTTCGCGCATCTTTTGACCGCTGATTAGGTTTTGTTCTACCTCTTTTATACCAAGAGCGTCAATCCAAAAGATGTCAAAGTCTTTAAAGTTTGCATTCGAGAGGTCTTTTTTGAGCTGTTTGCAATATATGCAGCTTTTGGTTTCAAAAATCAAAACCCCGTAGGGCTTTGAGGGGATTATATTGACCTTTTGCGTAGGGGTTTCTTTGGCGCAAGAGAGGAGCATTAGAGCTATTAGGATAGCTTTTAGCATAAGAAGTATTTTAAGGGGGGTTGCGGGGGGAATATCCCCCCGCGTTTTGGTATAATTAACAAGTGGAGTGGGGGATAATTGCCGCGCTCGTTGGTGCGAGCTTTGGGAGTTTTTACAATGTTGTTGCCTATAGATTGCCAAGGGGGATGTCAATAGTTTCTCCGCCTTCGCATTGCCCGGCTTGTAAGAGCACTTTAAGGTGGTATCATAACATCCCTGTCATTTCTTATCTATTTTTAAGAGGAAAGTGCGCGTTTTGTTCTTACAAAGTGCCGATTAGGTATTTTTTAGTTGAGCTATTTAGTGCGTTTTTGGCAGTTTTTTGCTACTTTAGATGGGGTTTAAGCGTTGAAGCATTGCTTATGTTCGTATTTTTCTCGCTTTTGTTAATTGGTTCGCTTATTGACTTCGAGACCTTTACGATTCCCGATTTTGTAACCTTAGGCGGGCTTTTGCTTGGGATTTTAAGCTCTCCTTTTAGGAGCTCGGGGCTTTTCGATTCGTTCCTCGGGGCTTTATTAGGTGGTGGCTCTTTTCTTGCTATCTATCTTTTCTATGTCAAAGTCAGGAAAATCGAGGGGCTTGGCTTTGGGGATGTCAAGCTAATGGCTATGATTGG
>JANWVD010000023.1 GCA_025057715.1 Aquificaceae bacterium
ATGAATGCAAAATTCCCAGCCGGCGTTGATAGGTTTGGGAATGTTGTTTACGCAAATTTAAACTTCGTTAATGGTAAAGACGGCGCTCACATAAGTATCTCTGGTATGTCTGGCGTTGCAACAAAGACTTCATACGGTCTTTTTTTGCTCTATTCTATCTTTAACTCTGTAAAAGACCCATCAAGAGTGGGCGCTCTCATTTTTAATGTCAAAGGAAAGGACCTTCTTTGGCTTGACAAAAAGAATAAAAACCTCAAACCACAAGATGTAGAACTTTATAAATCAATGGGTCTAAAGCCAGAACCTTTTAAGGATGTAGATTTTTATACCTCGCCTCACATAGATAAAAAGTCCCTCCCAGACTCTAATCGGTTAGATAATGCTATTAAAACCTTTGGCTGGAGCATGCGAGACTTTGCCCAGGATGGCTTGATAAGGTTTATGTTCGCAGAGGGTCTTGAGGGCTCTTCTAACTTGCACTATGTAATTGATAAAGTTGCAACAACCTTACAATCATTAGCTGAAAGCAGCCCAGATGGTAGGCTCTTATATACAGATAACAAAGACATAGACACCTTGGATGATTTAATCAGGATTTTAAAAAATGCCATATCTGAAAGAGAACAAATGGGCAGGTCCTCAAAAGAATATAGCATGTGGTTTTCAGAAGCTTCCTTACAAACAGCTTACGCATTTTTAAGACGCTTTAGTAGAGCTTGTAGCTATGTGTCACATTTTGTTGGCAATGTCGAAACCCAAAGTCCCGAAGCAAAGGGCGGGAAGATAACGGTAGTTGATATAAGCTCTCTCCATAACCTTGCTAAGATGTTTGTAGTGGGCGCTATCTTAAGGCGCTTATTTAAAGAAAAAGAGCTCAAAACGACGCCAGAGCCGAGGATATTCGTCCTTCTTGACGAGCTTAACAAATACGCACCAAAGGATGGCTGGAGCCCTATTAAGGACACGCTCTTAGATATATCAGAGCGCGGAAGGAGTCTCGGCGTTATTTTAATTGGCGCGCAACAAACGGCAAGCGAGGTTGAAAAACGCATAATCGCAAACTCTGCCATAAAGGTAATTGGCAGAATGGACCCGGTAGAGCTCGCAAGCAAAGAATACGACTTTCTAACAGGCGGGTTTAGAAAGCGTGCCTTACTTCTTAAAAAAGGGAGCATGGTTTTATATCAACCGGACATTCCAAGTCCAATTATTGTAAAATTTCCAATGCCGGCTTGGGCAACCAGGCAGGAAGAGGTGGAGGATGAGGTTAATGTTCCAAGCGCTTTTGGTTATTTTGGTTCTTAGTTTCACTGCTTTCGGGAAGTTGACAGCTTCCAGAATTGGCGAATACGAAGATAAAAGGCGTGTTGTGCTTGAATTTTCACAGGAAGTTCAATATAAAGCCTTCACCCTTGAAAACCCTAAAAGGCTAGTCATAGACATCTCCTCAGACGTAGAAATCCCTAAAATCCCTCCGGGGGTAAGAGTAGGT
This sequence comes from Aquificaceae bacterium, assembly GCA_025057715.1. Lineage (GTDB taxonomy): Bacteria > Aquificota > Aquificia > Aquificales > Aquificaceae > JANWVD01. The sequence goes on from JANWVD010000023.1 coordinate 1,493, forward strand.
AAACACGCCGGCTTTACCAGACTTGTTTTCGAAGGGACATTTTCGCACGTAAAGGTTTTTTCACTCCATGGACCATACCGGATTGTCGTTGACCTATATAAACCAACTGATTCTCAGCCCCATGATGTCTCCGAAGACGACGAAATTTTAGCAATTATCGAGCCATCAATAGTTAGAATCCTTCGTCAAGAAACGAAAAAAGCAGAACAGCCTAAGGTCGTAAGCGAGGTAAGTCGCTCGCGCGTCGTTTCTCAAAGAAGACTCGTTGTTTTAGACCCAGGTCACGGCGGACACGACCCTGGCGCAATTGGTGTAAATGGTCTCGAGGAAAAAGACCTCGTTCTTACAATATCCAAAAAACTCGCAGAACTGCTTAAAAAAGACGGAAGGTTTAAAGTAGTCTTAACGAGAGAAAGCGACGTTTTTATCCCGTTAGAAGAGCGCTCTAAGATAGCTTTGAAAAACCGAGCTGATTTGTTTATAAGCATACACGCTGATGCTGCACCTGAGCGTTCACCCCATGCGCGTGGAAGCACAATATTCGCAATCTCTTCAGAAGCTGCAATGCGCAAAAAGCATCAGATAGTAAGAAGCGACTCTTACGCATCTTTAGTGCTCGGTAATGCGAGCTTTCCAGCGCCGGCGAGATTAGCCCTTGCCGACCTTGCGATGGATGTCACCCTCTACGAAGGCTATAACTTTGCAAAACTAACTGCTAACACAGTTAGAAAAAAACTCTCCCGCGAGGTTCATTTTAGGGGCATAAAAAGAGCCGGCTTTGCCGTCTTAAAAACGCCGGGAATACCCTCGATATTAGTCGAGGTTGGATTTATGACAAACCCCTCCGAAGCAGCTCTTATGGCGCAGGAGGAATTCCAAGAGGAATTCGCAAGAGCTCTTTATCAATCAATAGTTCAATACTTCTTCCCGCAAAAAGGCGTCAAGAAAAGCCCAAAATCTTATGCAGCTGAGGAAGCACCCTAACACTATAGCCAATTTCGCTAAGTTTTTTGGCAATCTCCCAGGCTTTTTGGAAGAATTCTTCTTTATTACCTTCTGGCTGGAGGGTGGTTTTAAAATCTAAGTGCGGACGAAAGTCTTCTCTTAAAAGCACATCTAAAGTAAGTTCCTTATCTACGACAAACTTTAGCTCAAACAAACTATCAAGCACCTTTGGATGCACTGTCCAATTAACGACCGGCTTTGGAGAGCAAGTTATGAAAAGATTACTCAGACTTTCAAGACCGTCTTGCCATAGTGTGCCGTTTGTCTCGATTTGCACTGTATGACCCTTTTTTAAGAGGGTTCTAACCAAAGCAGGAAGACCGCTGTGCGCCATCGGCTCCCCGCCAGTTATTACGATATGCTTTAGACCACTTGCCATATCAAGAAGCTCGTCAATGGTCTTTAAATCCTTGCTTTTAAACTCAAGCGAGGACTTTTGGTCGCACCAAGAGCAGCGGATGTTGCACCCTTGAAGCCTTATAAATAAAGATGGTGTGCCCGAAAGCAAGCCCTCGCCTTGAAAGGATTGATATACCTCTGAAACACTTAAAGTTGTGCTTGCTCTAACTTCATTTCGTAGCATTCTATGCTATCACCTACTTTTACATCGTTAAAGTCTTTAAGTTTAATACCGCACTCAAAGCCTTTGCTAAGCTCGTTAACATCTTCTTTAAAGTGCTTCAAGCTCTCTACCTTACCCTCAAATATGACCACCCCGTCTCTGACTAATCTTGCGCGTGCGTTTCTTAGGATTTTTCCATCGGTTATGTAACAACCGGCGACCGTTCCAACGCCCTTTATCTTGAAAGTTGCCCTAACTTGAGCGCTTCCGTGGAAAACCTCCTTCTGAACTGGTTTTAGCATTCCCGTGAGAGCTTTTTTAACGTCCTCTATCGCCTCATAGATGATTGAGTAAAGTCTTACATCAACCCCCTCTTGCTCTGCTGCCTCTCTTGCTTTCAAGTCAGGACGAACGTTAAACCCGATGATTATCCCCTCGCTTGCCTTGGCAAGCATGACGTCGTTTTCGCTAATAGAGCCAACGTCAGAGTGAATTATCCTGATAGAGACCTGGTCGTTTGAGAGTTCTGCAAAGGACTTTTTGAGAGCCTCTATGGAACCAATTGTATCTGCTTTTAAAATAAGACGGAGCTCCTTGCTTTTCCCTTCTTGGATTCTTTTGAACACCTCCTCGAGAACCAGTCCCTTGGATACTTTTTGAGAGAGTTCTTTTTTGAGCTTTCTTTGCTCTGCTATTGCCCTTGCTTCGCGCTCGTCTTTGAAAACCCTTATCTGGTCACCGGCATTTGGGAGCTCTTCAAAGCCAAGAACCTCCACTGGAATTGAAGGTCCGGCGCTCTTAATGGCTTTGCCCTTATCATCAAACATTGCCCTTATCCTGCCAAAGGCAGAGCCGGCGACTACTGCGTCTCCCACTCTTAAGGTGCCATCTTGGACTATTAAGCTAACGGTCGGACCTCTTTGACGGTCAAGCTTTGATTCAATAACAGTCCCTCGGGCTAAAGAATCTGGGTTTGCCTTTAGCTCTAAGAGCTCTGCGAGAATCAAGATATACTCAAGAAGGGTTTCTATGTTTTGCCCGGTTTTAGCAGAAACGTCCACAAAGATTGTATCTCCGCCCCATTCCTCTGGAATGAGTCCTTTTTCCGAGAGTTCTCTTCTTACCCTTTGGGGGTCTGCCTCGGGCTTGTCTATTTTGTTAACTGCGACGATTATGGGAACGTTAAACGCCTTTGCGTGATTAATAGCCTCTATGGTTTGGGGCATAACTCCGTCATCTGCGGCAACTACCAAGATGGCTATATCAGTGACCTGCGCGCCCCTTGCCCTGAGGGTAGTGAAAGCCTCGTGACCTGGGGTATCAAGGAAGGTTATCTTGCCCTTGCCGCTGAGCTCTACGGTGGAAGCACCTATGTGCTGGGTTATTCCCCCTTTTTCTTTCTGCGCGAAGCGCGTTTTACGAATAGTATCAAGAAGCGTGGTTTTCCCGTGGTCTACATGTCCCATCACGACCACTATGGGCGGGCGTGGCTCTTTCCCTTCTGATGGTTTATCAATTTGCTCTTCTTCGTCTTTTTCTTGCTTTATCTCTGCGAGAAAGCCAAAGGACTGAGCAATCTCGAGAGCTACCTGTGGGTCTATGTTTTGGTTAATCGTTGCCAAAATACCGCGCTTTAAGAGCTCTGTCATGACCTGATTTGGGGGGATTGAAATAAGCTCAGATAACTCTCTTACTGTCAAAATTGGTGGTATTTCTACGATTTTTATCTCCTGAGATTGTTCTTGTTGGGACTTTTCCTTTTTCGTAGTTTGCTGCTGGAGTTTTTTAAGGATTTGCTGCTCATCTTTCTTAGGTTTCGTTGAGCGTTCCGGTTCTCGCTCTTTTACTTGTGTTGGCGGTGGTATGTTAACGGTCGGCGGCGCTGGTTTTGGGATTTTTGGCTTTGGTGGTTGTTGGTTTTGAGGTTTTTGCTCCTGTTTTGAGTTCACTGCGGGTTTTTGAGGTTGAGGTTGCGGCTTTTGCGGCTTTTTCTGAGGAGGTTGTTCTTTTGCTTGGGTCTTTTGCGAATTTTTCGCAGAGCCAAAGTGGTCGTAAATCATCTGCAGCTCTTCTTCCTCAAGCGTGGCGAAGTTATTTTTATCAATTCCCCACTCTTTGAGGAATTTCCTAATTTCCGAGACCGGAACTCCTATGGAGCTTGCAACATCCTGAAGTCTTTGTTTTGCCATACAATATGATTATATTAATGCTTTCTCTTCTCGTTTGCGTAAAAGACCAAGAGGAAGCCATAAAGCGAGTCATATCAAGCGCCAAGGGTCTTGTGAGCGAGATAGTCGTTGTTGATTCAGGTTCAAAAGACGCTACAGTTGAAAATGCCAGAGCTCTTGGTGCAAAGGTGGTATTTAACCCCTGGCAAGGCTATCCAAGGCAGCTAAACTTTGGCATTAGTCTATGCAAAAACGATTGGATTTTAATCCTCGACTCTGACGAAGAGCTATCAAAAGAGCTCAAAGAGAGCATAGCCAAGGAGCTAAAAAACCCGCGCTATAGTGCTTATTATCTTTGCAGAAGACCTTACTACCTTGGGGGGTTTTTAAACCACGGTTGGTATCCAGAATGGAGATTAAGACTCTTTAAAAAAGGCGTCGTTACTTTCGAAGGCAATGTGCACGAAAGACCAATAATTTCTACAAAGACTGGCAAGCTAAAGGGTGATATATACCACTTTTCCTTCAAAGACCTGAAAGAGCAATACGAAAAAAATATCAAATACGCCCATCTTATGGCGATTGAGATGAAAACCTCTGGCAAAAAATTCCGCTTATGGAATCTAATCCTTAACCCCCTTTGGCACTTTGTTAAGGTTTACTTTCTAAAGCTTGGGTTTTTAGATGGCACTCGCGGGTTTCTTGCTGCGTCTTCTGGAAGTATATATACCTTCTTAAAGTATAAATTTCTCTATGAACTCGAAAGAACTCTATAGCGTGCGAATGCGCGCAAGTTTTTTAGGTCAGCACATATCCGGCGCAGAAAGAATCCTCCAAAAAGAGGACATCCCCAAGGTTTTATTAGAGCTCTATAAAAGACCGCCTAAGTTTGACGAGCTTGTGCTAACTATCGAAAAGCTATCTTCAGTAAAGGTAATTGAAAAGGCGCTAAGTATATATAGCTACGACTTTAAGTCTTTAGAAGATGCCCGAAAATTCGCAATAGAGCTTCTTGAAAAATCCGGCGTTAGTCAAAGCTGTGCAAAATTTGCCATTGAGCTCTTATCAAGAGGTGCTTCGCCGGATTTTAAAAACATGCGCGGGGCAGCTCTTATAGACCCTCAGAGCTGCGAGAGGTTAGAAAAAGACCCATTTAGGGGCGTAAGGACAGTCAAAGTAGATTGGCTTTCGCGAAGCGAGATTAAAAAAACTCTCCTTAAGCGCTCTATAAAGAGAGAATATCTAAAGAGATTGCCAGACGCTCTTGCACTTGCTACGAAAAACATCCATTGCGGGGTTTTGGCAGAGCTATGTTGGAGCGATGACCCTGAGTATGAAACGGGCTATGTTGCCTCGCCCTTACTCGGGTATGTAAGAATAAAGCCCATGAAGCAAAAAGGCGACCCAAAGGGCGGAAGGGTTTACTTTGTAAGCAAAGAGAAATTAGAAGATATCATCTCTTGCTTAGAGAAGCTCCCTATATTGATAAAATCCCTCTAATCCTCGTCAAGGACCTTGCTTCCAAATTCGTCTATGTATTGAAGTTCATAAGAAGAGTAGTAATAAGGGGTCATAGCCTCAAACTCACCTGCACAGGTATCAACGCTTTTAAAGCTCGGTCTTAGCTTAGCTAAGTTTTTAAGCTTGGCTACATCCTTAACTGAGACCTTGCAAAGGCTTGCAATCTCTTCGTCAGAGCGCCCGTCCATCTTGGCGCTAATTAGCCTATCTTCGTTTAATCCCTTGGCAAGCTCGCTCTCTGAAGCGACTAACTGTCTTATTTGCTCAAGAAACCAAGGGTCTATGTAGGTAAGGTCATAAACTCTTTGAATGTCAAACCCTTTTCTAAAGGCGCTTGCTATAAACCAAAGCCTCTCCGGGTTTGGCATCCTAAGCGAACTCTCAATCTCCTCGTCGCTAAGGGCTGAGTAATCTGGCGCGCTAAGACCATAGCGCCCAAGCTCAAGGCTCTGAATGGCTTTATTTAGAGCTTGCTTAAAGGTCCTACCTATGGCCATAACCTCGCCCACGGACTTCATACTAGTGCCAAGAGAGTTTTTACTCATAGGAAACTTCGCAAAGTCAAAGCGCGGAATTTTAACAACCACGTAATCAAGGCTTGGCTCAAAGCTCGCCGGGGTTGTCCCAGTGACGGCGTTTTTAATCTCATCAAGCGTATAGCCAAGCGCTAACTTAGTAGCCACCTTGGCAATTGGAAAGCCAGTAGCCTTTGAAGCCAAGGCGCTTGAGCGCGAGACCCTTGGGTTCATCTCAATGACAAAAAACCTCCCGCTTCTTGGGTCAATGGCAAATTGCACATTCGCCCCCCCGCCTTCTATGCCAACTGAGTGCATTATAGCAATGCCGGCATCTCTAAGAGATTGATACTCTTTGTCACTCAAGGTCATAATAGGTGCAACGGTTATTGAATCGCCCGTATGAACGCCCATAGGGTCAAGGTTTTCAATCCCGCAAACGACTATGACATTGCCCTTTCTATCCCTTAGAAGTTCAAGCTCAATCTCCTTCCAGCCATAGAGCGACATATCAATAATTGCCTGCCCTATTGGCGAGCTTCTGAGGGCGTTTTCAAGCCCAAGGATGAGCTCTCTCTCATTCTTTGCAACAGAGCCACCAAAGCCACCAAGGGTAAAGGCAGGTCTTATAATGACTGGAAAGCCAATCTCTTTGGCAGCTTCTAAACCCTCATTAATGGAAGAAACCACGACGCTTGGCGGAACCTCAAGCCCAGCCTCTTTTACGGCTTTTTTAAATAGCTCCCTATCCTCGCCCTTTTTAATGGCCAAATAGCTTGCCCCAATTAGCCTCACATTAAAACGCTCAAGGACCTTAGATTCATAGAGCTCTATTGCAAGATTTAAAGCGGTTTGCCCGCCCATCGTTGGCAAAAGAGCCTGCGGTCTTTCAATCTCTATAATCTTTTGAAGAACTTCCAAAGTAAGCGGCTCTATGTATGTCCTCGTTGCCATCTTCGGGTCTGTCATAATCGTTGCCGGATTTGAATTAACCAAGATAACCTCAATGCCCTCGCTCATTAGCTCCCTACAAGCCTGCGCGCCAGAATAATCAAACTCAGCCGCCTGACCTATCAAGATTGGTCCAGAGCCTATGACCAAGACCCTCTTTAGCCCTTCCACGCCTAAGATTTTATAATTTTCAGATGGAATTTCACAAAGAACGAGGGGGGGGGGGGGGGCCCGCGCGGCCCCCCCCCCCGACCACCGGAGGGGGGGGGGGGGTGAGTTAAAAGGCAGGCGGGGAAAAAGGCA
>JANWVD010000024.1 GCA_025057715.1 Aquificaceae bacterium
AAAAATCGCGCAAGTCAGCTTGAGATTAAATTTTTGAAGCTAAAAGCGCAAGAAATTTTGGCAGACGGTCGGGTTTTGGGAATTTTGGCCACGGATGAAAATAACTCGCTTATCTTGATAAACTCAAAAGCAGTAATCTTAGCAAGCGGTGGATATTCTGGGCTTTATATTGGCTGTTCAAACCCAGAGGGTGCAAGGGGGGATATGATAGGCTCTGCATTAAGAGCCGGCGCGGGGGTAAAAAATCTCGAGTTTTTGCAATTTCATCCAACTACTTTGGAAGGGTTTGGGTTTTTGCTAACCGAGGCACTAAGGGGGGAAGGGGCTTTAATAATAGACGAAAGCGGCGATAGGTTCGTAAATGAGCTCTTACCAAGGGACATAGTCGCTCGCAAAATCTATCAAAAAATCAAAAGCGGCAAGAGGGTGTTCCTTGATTTAAGAAATATAAAAAACCTTCCAGAGAGGTTTCCGACCATTTTCTCAAAGCTTACTGCCTTGGGCTTTGATTTAGAAAAACCAGTGCCAATAGTCCCTGGGGCTCACTATAGCATTGGCGGAATTGCAACCGACCTTTGGGGAAGGTCAGAGCTCGAGGGGCTATACGCCGTTGGAGAATGTGCAAATAATGGCGTTCATGGTGCAAATAGGCTTGCTTCCAATGCCTTGCTTGAGGGGCTGGTCTTTGGGGCAAGGGCGGGGTATGCGATATATCACGATATTAAATGGGGTGGCAGTTTAGGGGTGAAAACTTTCTCGCGCCGAAGGCGCGGTTTTATGAATCCAGAATTTAAAAAAGAAGAGCTTGGGCAGTTGCTTTTTGAGTTTTGTGGTCTTGAGAGAGATGAAAATAGTTTGAAAAAAGCCCTTGAGAGGGTTGATAGTTATTTAGAGAGCGCCTCTCTTTGGGAAAGAACGCCGGAAAATAGAGAGCTCTTTGATATGTGCATAGTTGCAAAGGGGATAATAAAGTCCGCACTTTGGCGAAAAGAGAGCAGAGGCGTGCACTTTAGAAGCGACTTTCCCACCGAAAGAGAAGAATTTAGAAAAGATAGCTATCTTAGCTTTAGCGAGTTAGCTCTCTGTCTTTGATTCTTGGGTCTAAAATAGCGAGTAAGATGTCTGCTATGAAGTTGCCAAGAAGCAGCAAGATAGTGCCAATGTAGAGCCCGCCCATCACGAGGTATAAATCTTGAGATAAAACCGCATCAAGCATCAAAGAGCCAAGCCCGGGCCAACCAAAGATAATCTCAATAACAGCAGAACCAGAGAGTAAGGAGGCTATCTCAAAGCCAATAAGGGTGATAAATGGGTTTAGCGCGTTTTTAAAAAGGTGGCGGCGGATAGAACTCTCTTTAAGACCCTTTGCCCTGAGGGCTGTTAAAAAGGGGCTTTTTTTAAGCTCTATTACAGAGCTTCGCATCAACCTAACAAGCCCTGCGCTTGAGATTAAACTAAGCGTCAAAAGAGGAACTGACATATGGTAAAAAAGGTCAAGGAGCTTTTCTGGCAAGCTCATGGAATCAAAGTCCGGGCTATACATGCCGCCGACTGGCAATATACCAAGCTGTGAAACAAAGAGCAGGAATATAAAAGCAAGGAAAAACGATGGGACTGACATAAAAGTGTAGCTAAATGCTAATACAAACCTATCGAAGTTAGAGCCTTCTTTTATGCCTGCGAAAAACCCAAGAGGAATCGCTATAATCCAAGACAAAATAGCAGAGCCAAGGCTTAAAAAAAGCGTCGCTGGGATTCTATCAAGTATTAGCTCGCTCACTGGGGCATGGTATTGGAAGCTATAGCCAAGGTCAAAGCTCAGGGCAGAAATTAGCCACTTTATAAACTGGGAAAATATATCCCTGTCAAGACCAAATTGAGACTTTAAGAGCTCTATGGTCTGTTGGGATACTTGAGGGTTTAACCTAAGTTGGTCAAGATAATCACCCGGGGCGAGCTTTATAATTAGAAAAGATATAAAACTTACGCCAATTAAGGTTAGGAATGCTTGGATGAGCCTTAGGATAATGTAGCTGAGCATTATAGGTTATTAGCTATAAAGAATTTTACCTCTTTAAAGTAGCGCTCGAGCTCTTTTTTGTGCTTATTTTTGACATAGGATACCACTCTTCTATCGTCCAAAAGACCAATGAGAGGTATCCAATCTGGTATTGAGTCTTTGGTTTTTATAAAGTAGTTGACTGCGCTTATAAAGTCTCTTTTAGCCTCTTCAGAGAGGTTAAAGTCTTTATCTATTAAAACTCTCAGGATAATCCTTAGGTCTAAAATGAGGTTTCTGACAAACTCCGTCGTGGGGTCTATTTGAGAGACCTTCTTTTCAAACGCCGGAATGAGAGAGATTGGGTCTATTTCCAAATAGTAATCTCTTAACCTTTTTTCCATGGGCTTAGATTTTAATCTACATAGCGCTTTAAAAGAATTATTAAAGAATCAACCTTTAGCAAAGCACTCTTTTCCTAAGCTTCGTGGTAGATTGGATTTTAAAGATGTAGGCTGGCTTTGAGGGGGCTTGGGTTATAAAAGCCTTTACAGAGGACTTGCTTCTTTACCTTAAAGCAACCTTAAAACGCCCCAAGGCTATCGCCCAAGCAAATTTGGCTTCTTTATAGTTCACTATAGCATGCAGGAGTTTATTATTTAAACGAGCGCTTATCCTAAGCGTTTTTCTTAAGGGCGGGATATTCTGCCCCTTAGTTTACAGAGCTCTTATCCTTATAATTAATATTTGTGAACGAGGGTCTTTTAAACCAAGCACAAGAGCAAATGCAAAAGGCGGTCGCATACTTCAAGAACGAGATTGCAGGTCTTCGCACAGGCAGGGCAAGCACAGCACTCGTTGAGGAAATAAAGGTCGAATACTATGGCTCCAAGGTCCCCTTAAAGCAACTCTCTAATGTATCAATCCCGGAGGCTAATCAAATCCTCATTCAGCTTTGGGATTCAAACGCAGTGCCGCTCGTAGAAAAAGCAATAAGCGAAGCTCTTGGGTTAAACCCACAGCGTCAGGGAAACACAATCCGCATAAATCTTCCGCCTTTGACCCAAGAGAGAAGAAAAGAATTAGTAAAAATGCTCAATAAAATGACAGAAGAGGCACGCGTTGCAGTGCGAAACATCAGAAAAGACATAAAATCCGCCATAGAATCCCGCGAGGGAGTATCTCAAGACGAAGTAAAAAGAGACCTTGATAAACTCCAAAAGCTTACAGATAAATTTATCGAAGAAATCAACGCCCTCTCACAAGCAAAAGAAAGAGAGATAATGGGGGGCTAAGCTTGGACTTTCCCGAGGTCATAGTCATATTAGTAGTAGCGTTAGTATTTTTAGGCCCCGAAAGGATGTTGGAACTCGCAACCCAGATAGGGGAAATGATAAGAAAGGTCAGACAAACCTGGGACGAGCTTCGCTATCAGTTATACTTAGAAAATCTAACGGCAAAACAACAACCTTACACGCAACAGTCAGAAAAAATAGCAGAGGAAAATGTAGAAGATGGAGAAGACCCAAGCACAAGAGCAGGAACTTCCCAGGATGCCCCTAACGGAGCATCTGAGGGAGCTTCGAAGCAGGCTGATTAAATCAATCATCGCAATCCTCATAGGAACAGGTGTAGCCTTTTATGGTTCAAACAAAATCTTTGAGTTTTTAAAAGAGCCCGTTGTTCGCTCCTATCCGCAAGTTGAGCTAATCACCCTCTCACCAACAGAGCCATTATTTATACTTTTTAAAATATCCATAGCATTTGGTTTTATCTTGAGCTTACCTGTTGTGCTATTTCAGCTTTGGAGGTTTGTAGAGCCTGCTTTATACCCAAGCGAAAAGCGTTTGGTGATTCCTCTCACGGCTTCTTCAATAGTTCTCTTTTCCATCGGCGTCATGTTTGCCTACTTCGTAGTTTTACCAATAGCTTTGAAGTTTCTCATCGGTATAGGCTTTACACAGCTTCAAGCAAAGCCATATCTATCGATAGACCTCTATGTCTCATTCCTTCTAAAAATGATGATAGCTTTTGGGATAGCGTTTGAATTGCCCGTTTTTGTATTTATACTTAGAAAAGCAGGTATAGTATCACAAAACCAACTTAAGGCTTTTAGAAAATACTTTATAGTATTAGCCTTTGTTATCGGGGCCATTGTTGCCCCAGATGTTACAACTCAAGTCCTTATGGCAATCCCGCTACTACTACTTTACGAATTATCAATAATAGTCAGCAAACTCGCTTCGCGAGAGCAAAAATGAGGATATTACTAACCGGCGCAACCGGCTTTGTAGGTAGATATGCACACGAAGAGCTAACAAACCAAGGCTATGAGGTGATTTGTCTTGTTAGAAACAAAGAGCGCGCAAAAGCTATACTACCAAAAGCAAACCTCTTTCAGGCTGATTTATATAACTCAAGCGACATAAAAACTGCTGTATCTGAAATAAAACCGGAGGTAGTCATACATCTTGTCGGGATTTTATACGAAAGAGGGCGCGATACCTTCACGGAAGTCCACCTTGGACACACAAAGAGACTCCTTGACGCTTGTCTAAATTCTGGCGTAAGGCGATTCGTCCTTATGAGTTCTCTCGGGACAAGTCCAAAAGCACCGTCTTTATATCACCAAACCAAATTCCTCGCAGAGACGGAAGTAATCCAATCTGGGATAGAATACATCATCCTAAGACCCTCCATCATCTTAGGACCTGAGCAAAGACTCTTAAAAGACCTTTGGTCGCTCACGCGCTTTTTGAGGCTTCTTGCAATCCCAGAGCCCTCCTACCTCTTTCAGCCAATAGATGTAAGAGACATAAAACGCGCCCTTGCGGGCGCAGTAAGGATTTCTCCCCCCAACAAACCCATAGAGCTATGCGGACCATCGACAATTAGCATAAAATGCCTCTTTTCGCAAATCATTGCTGGCTTTAATAGGCGCGTTATTATTTTGCCAGCGCCAAAGAAGCTCCTTGAGCTAAGCGCAAGCTTAAGCGATACTCTGAGGTTAAACCTACCAATCAGCAAAGACCAGCTTCTCATGATGTGGAAAGACAACATCTGCGGACTTGAAGAGAATGTAATAAGCGATGGCGTTAGATTCCTAACTGGTCAAGAGCCAATCCCCTTGAAAGAGTCAATTAAGTGGTCGCTTGAGGGCTTTAGCCCCACCTAAGCTTTTCATGAAGAAGCGCAAAAAACCCCCGCCTCGGGTTTGGATAGGTAAGGCATTCAAAGGGCGATAGCTCAACAGCTACAACCTCATTTGGCATAAGCTCAACGCCCTCTTGCCCATCGAGCGTTAAATAAGCCTCTGACTGCGCAGAGAGGTAAATTCTCACATCTTTTGGCAAAACAAGAGGCCTGCTGGTTAGAGAATGCGGACAGATAGGGACCAAAAGAATTGCATCAAGCGTTGGATGAAGTATTGGACCGCCAGCAGATAGGGAATATGCAGTAGAGCCAGTAGCGGTAGATACTATAATCCCATCACCGCGAACAGAGAGGGCTTGCTCGCTTTGAATTTGAACCTGCACTTGCAAAATCCGCGAAAGACTCTTGCGCGATAAAACAGCATCGTTTAGAACATCGCCTATTACCCTCTCACCAAGACTCACTCTAAGCATGCTCCTTCTTAGAGCTCTTAGCTTGCCCTGCAATATTGCCTTGATATCTTCAATAGCTTCATTTAGCGTAAATTCGGTTAAAAAGCCAAACCTTCCTTGATTTACGCCGACAACTGCGACCCCAAGCGGACAAAATATCCTCGAAGCACTCAGAAAAGTCCCATCCCCGCCAATAGCAACAACTAACTTAGGCGGATTTTTTATAAGAGCTCTCGCCTCTCTAAAATCAACACAGGTGGTTTCCGCTATTTTATTTAATTCAAGCGCCAGAATCTCTGCGCTCTTTATGGCCTCTTGACTATCTTTGTAAACTAAAGCTACTTTCAAAGCCCTCTTTCGATAAGCTCACAAAGAACATGCGCAAGCGTAATGTGACACTCTTGCACGCGGGCTGTATCATAAGAAGGCACCACAAAACAGTAATGGGCTAAATTTACCAATTCCCCGCCGTCCTTACCGGTAAAGGCAATCGTAGTCGCACCAAGACCTTTGGCTTTTAAGAGCCCTCTTATGACATTTTTAGACCTGCCAGAGGTAGAGATTCCAATTGCAATATCGCCTGGCATGCAAAGCGCCTCAATCTGTCTTTCGAAGATAGTTTCAAAACCAATATCGTTAGCAAGAGCGGTTAAAATAGAACTATCTGCGCTTAAGGCAATAGCAGGGAGAGGTCTTCTATCGAGCTTAAACCTACCTATGAGCTCTGCTGCTATATGCTGAGCATCGCTTGCACTTCCACCATTGCCAAAAATCAAGACCTTATTACCGTCCTTTAAAGCATTTGAGATAATACCTGCTACCTCTGATATCTTATCTGAGTATGTTTCAGCGAATAGGAGCTTTACTTGAGAGCTCTCTCTGAAGTGTTTTAAAACTTCATCCGTCATTTAATTCACCAATTGTAAACCTGTGCATCCTTTTGAAAAATTCCATTAGTCTATGGCGATGGTAATCCTCTTGTTTGTTGATAAAGTCGAGTATTTTCCTTACGCTCTCTTGGTGGTTTTGAAGGAGTTCTTTTGAGTATCTATCCTTTGAAAGAGTTTCCATAGAAAGGTCTTTTTTAACTTGCTCTGCGAGGCTTGAAGACTTTTGTTCGCTAAAATCGATGCGAGAAAGGTCTGGCATTTGTCCCATCTCGCCTATTGCCTCGCCTATTTTACCCATGTGGACCATACTTTCTATAGCGAGGTCCATGACAATATCTCTATATTCCCAGTTTTTGGCATGGAAAAACTGATAAAGGTAATTAATAATTAGCTGATATTCTTCCTTTAAAAACTCGTTTAAAATCTTTATAGTGGATTCATCAGCAGCAGGCGAGCCTTCCATCTGAGGTGGGTTTTCCTTAGCAGAGGAGAGCATCTTTTCAAACTCCTCGGCATGCTCCTTTTCGTCATTTATAACCCTCTCAAGAAGCCTCTTGACCGAATCGTCCTTCGCAAGTTCAAGGTGCGAAGAGTAAACCTCTATGGCTTTTCTTTCTGCAAAAACATTGTTTTGAAGCATTTCAGCGACGGAATTTCCTATTGATATCATGTCCTCTGCCCTATCGAGATTTACGCGACCGCCAAGCTGGACAATCTTTTGACCGAACCACTTTAGATGACGCATCTCCTGACGCGCTATTTCCTCTATTTCAGAGACAATTTCAGGGTCAGGTATCAAAAAGATGTGATAAAGATACTGAATGATTGCAGAATGCTCAAGTGCAACATCGTAAATAAGCGCGCTAATTAGCTCTTGTTTATCCAAAAGACTACCCCCTATAGAGCTTGCTCATATACTCACCGACCATCCTATAGCCATTGAAATAAACCCCAACGGTTGCTATGGCATTTTTCATCATCTGAGACCATTGCTCACGCTTTTGATAATACATTGGCACTATGATGTATTCAAGTTTGCCGTATATGTCTTTTAGGTCTTCGCTATCGTCCGAATGACTTAAGTCGGGCCACTTTGGCTTAGGTCCGATGCCCCAGCCGTTAAACCCGTCAATGCCACCTTCAAGCCACCAACCATCCCAAGTAGAGAAATTTAAAACGCCGTTGATAGCCGCTTTCATGCCGCTCGTGCCACAAGCCTCAAGCGGACGCCTCGGATTATTGAGCCATACATCACAGCCAGCGAGTAAAAGAGTAGCAAGCTTGATGCTATAGTTTTCAAGAAACGCAATTCTGAGAGATTTTGCATACTCCTTCATCGCTTTTTTTACGTTAATGATGTTTGATATAATTTCCTTACCTGGATTGTCTTTTGGGTGTGCTTTGCCAGCGAAAAGAATCTGAATTTCACCACACGAGCGCGCTATATTTAGAAGCTTTTCTGGGTTTTTTAATATAAGGTCATTGCGTTTATAAGGGGTTACGCGCCTTGCGACGCAAATCGTTAAGCTATCTGCACTAAAACTTGCGTCAGAGTGTCTATTTACATAATTGATAAGCCCCTTTTTAATCTCCGCATGGTGTTGTAAAATCAAATCACTGGGGATATTTATAACACCCGAAAGCAAAACCGGGTTTTCTTCCCAACCTGGGACATATTCAAAAAAGAGATCTCTCATAATTGGGTGCACCCACCTTCGGTGATAAACCCCGTTTGTCACATATTCAAAATCTTCGCGCTCTGGGAACATCTCTTTACAGACAAATAGATGCTTATAAGAAACCGCGCTTACGCGCCCAGAATACTTAAGGGCAAAATGAGTAAGGTTTAGCTCGTTATTATGAGCTTCTGCATCCCAATCCATGTGAGTGAATGTCTTTAGTTCCTCTTTTATCATCTGTATTGGAAACTTGTCATGACCAGCCGGCACTGG
>JANWVD010000025.1 GCA_025057715.1 Aquificaceae bacterium
GCGACAATTATTGCCCTTATTGGTTTTATGGAAGCCTACGCTATTGCTAAATATATCTCTGCGAGCACCAAGGACAAAATAAGCGTAAACCAAGAGCTGATAGGTCAAGGGCTTGCAAACTTTGTCGGCTCTTTCTTTAAATCCTTCCCAGTTAGCGGCTCTTTTTCCCGCTCTGCGGTTAACTTCCAAAGCGGCGCAAAAACGGGGATGGCAAACGTAATTAGCGCTTCTTTTGTCATAATTACGCTATTTTTGGTAGGTCCTTTACTTTACTATTTGCCAAGAGCCGTTCTATCCGCTATCGTTATTACGGCAGTTATTAGTTTAGTTAAACCAAAGCACTTTATAGAGATTTGGAAAACAAATCGCAACGACGGGATTGTTGCGCTATCTACCTTTGCACTCTCTTTTATTATGAAGCCAGATTATGCAATCTTTATAGGCGTTTTCTTATCGCTATCGCTGTTCTTGCTCCGTAGCTTGCATCCAAAAATCAGCCGCCTTAGCAGAGACCCCAAAAAAGAGCTCTTCGTGGACGCAGACGAATACAATCTTCCTACATGCCCACAAATTACGCTTTTAAGACCGGATTCTTCAATCTACTATGCAAATGCGGAAAATATCTTTAGCGACATAAAGTTAGAGCTTGATAGAGCAAAGGATACAAAATACCTCGTCATAGACGCAGAGTCTATAAACTACTTAGACGCAACTGCAATTGATGTGCTTGGGGACTTTCTTGATAATATGCGCTCAAGAAATGTTTCGCTCGTTTTTGTTAATCTAAAACCGCAGTTAAAGGAGATAATGCAGCGCTCGGGGATTTTATCAAAAATAGGCGAGGAAAACTTCATTGCATCAAAAGGCGAGGCAGTGCGCTTGCTTTTTGAAAAGATAGACCATGAATATTGCAAAACAGTTTGTCCAAATGCAGTATTCCAAGAATGTAAAACCGTAAAAGAGGTTCCAGAGATGAAAAGCGCAGATATTTCAATAAAAGAACTCTTTGAGCAACTTTCAGAACAAGAGTCAATAGATGTATTCTTAAGTAAGCGCTACGAAAGCGTCCTTATAAAAAGGGACGGACTTGAGCTTGAGCTTCGGAAAGAGGACTTTTTAACAGACGGCAAGGAGCTCTACTTACCTCTAAGCCTTAAGCTAAAACAAAACGGCGTTGGGACAAACCTCGGGAAGATTTGCAAAGACTCTTGCAAGATGAAAAATGGCTTTGTTTTGCTTGGTAATAACATCAAGGATGCCTCTAAGGCTATTCAAGAGATATTGATTCAATAGCTTTTGAGATTCGCCTTATGCCCTCTTTTATCCTATCTTCGCTGAGGCAAAACGATAGCCTAAAGAGGCCCCTTGCGCCAAAGGGGCTACCGGGAACGCAAGCAACGCCAAAATCAAGGAGCTTATTTAGAAGCTCTTCTTCGCTAAGAGAGACTAAGTGCCTTCTGAAGTTTGCAAGGATGTAAAAAGCCCCCGCAGGTTTATTAACGCTAAGACCTATCTTAGAGAGTTCTTGAAATGCGACATCGCGTCTTTTTTGGAAAATTTCCCGCAAAGAGGATAAAAAGTCAGCACTAAGAGGGTTTTTAAGAGCTTCCAAAGCCCCGTATTGGGCAAAGCTCGTGGCGTTTGATATGCTTTGGGCGTTTAGATTCTCTATCGCCTTTGCAAAGCTATTTGGGCTTGCGACATATCCTATGCGCCAACCTGTCATAGAAAAGCTCTTTGAAAATGCGCTCACAAGGAATGTGATTTCTCTCAGCTCTTTTGAGATGCTAATAGGCGAAAAGGGAACATTCCCATCAAAATAGAGCTCTTCGTAGCATTCGTCTGAGATTATAAATATTTTGCGAGATAGGCAAATTTCGGCAAGCTTTTCGATTGAGCCTTTGCTATATATAGCCCCCGTTGGGTTGCAAGGGGAATTGATAACAATTGCCTTTGTCCGCTCGGTTATTTTCTCTAAGATGAGCTCTGGGATAAGCTCAAAGCCACTCATTTCAGGAAGGTCTACAAACACCGGAAGCGCGCCAAGGAGCTTAACTTGCTCTGGGTAAGTAACCCAGTAAGGGGAGGGGATTATGACCTCGTCGCCCTCGTTTAAGATTGCGCTAAAGACCAAAAAGAGCCCCATCTTTGCCCCGGCGGTGATGGTAAGCTGAGAAGGGGAATATTCTGCGCGCTTGCGCGCGTTTATGGAATTACTTAATAATTCCCTAAGGGGGAGTATCCCGCCAGAGGGCGTGTATTTGGTTTTGCCCTCTTTAAGGGCCTTGATGCAGGCTTCTTTGATAAAGTCCGGGGTGTCGATATCTGGCTCGCCGGCGGCAAAGGCGATGATGTCCTTGCCCTTGGCGATAAGCTCGTTGACCTTTGCGTTAAGAGACAGCGTCGCAGACTGAGAGAGGTTTTGAATCCTTTTTGAAAGCACGGGCTGAAATTATAATATTTTTAATGCCAAAGCAGATTAGGTATCTCGATAGAAATAAAGAGCCCACGATGGAAGCAGGTCTTAGGGTAAAGACCTATAAAGAGTATTCCTACGGCTTTTCCCCAACGCTTGCGCTCGATGAGGCTCAAAGGTGCCTTTTTTGCAAAGATGCAGACCAGCGTTGCATAAAGGCCTGTCCTATTAACGTCGACATCCCTGGGTTTATAAAGAAAATCACCGAGGGGAACATCCTCGGCGCTTATGAAATTATCTTAAAGTCAGACCCCTTTCCTTCAATTTGCGGAAGGGTTTGCCCCCAAGAGCGCCAGTGCGAGGGCTCTTGCATTTTATTTTACGACACTGTCAAGGACCGAAAGAACAAGGGCTTGCCAGTTAGCATAGGAGCTCTTGAGAAGTTTGTAGGCGATACAGTTAGGCTCATGGGCATAAAGCCCGATTTAAAAAAAGAACCGCCAAATGGCAAAAGGGTGGCAATAGTTGGTGCAGGGCCGGCTGGACTATCCTGTGCGCACGAGCTTGCAATTCTTGGCTATAGCATAGACATTTACGAAGCCCTGCCAGTAGCAGGAGGGGTAATGGTTTATGGCATACCAACCGCAAGGCTTGATAGGTCAATAATTGAGTGGGAAGTAAACAGGCTAAAATCCCTCGGGGTTAGATTCTTCTTTGGAAGGGCCATAGGTAGGGGTCTTAGCGTAAAAGAGCTGTTAAATTCCTACGATGCCGTTTTTTTGGCAGTTGGTGCAGGAAGGGGCAAGCTCGGGATAAAGGGCGAGAATCTAAATGGGGTCTTTTCAGCCATAGAGGTTTTGATGCGAGTTGGGCTTATGGGCGCTGGAAGAGGCGCAGATACGCCAATTGACCTTGGCCAAAAAACCGCCATAATAGGCGGCGGATTTACTGCGGTAGATTGTGCAATCACTACCTTAAGGCTTGGGATTCAAACCCATGTAGTTTATAGAAGAACGAGAGACACCTCTTTGGCAAGGCAGGAAGAGTGGGACCACATTGAAGAGGAAGGGGCAATATTGCATTGGCTTACTCAACCCATTGAGATTTTAGGCAAGGAGAAGGTAGAAGGTCTTAAGTGCGTAAAGATGAAGCTCGAGGGCCTTGATAGCCAAGGCAGACCAAAACCAGTTGCGATTGAGGGCAGCGAGCATATCATAGAGTGTGATTCTGTGATTTTTGCCATAGGTCAAGGCGCTAACCCAATAGCTTACGAAGAGTTGCCAAATCTCGAGCTAACAAAATACCTTACAATAAAGGTTGACGAGGGCTTTAGAACAAGCGTGCCAAGGCTTTACGCAGGCGGAGATGCGGTAAATGGGGGCGATACCGTGGTAAGAGCAATTGCAGAAGGCAAAAAGTGCGCAATGAGCATACATCAAGACCTAACATCGGGGGTAAAGCGATGAAAAACTTTCTAACAATACTTGCCGTTTTGATAGTTGGCGTTTTCGTATTCCGCGCCTGTGGAGATTCCCCAAGAGAGGCTTCAGAAAAGGTAGTCGAAGGCTTTCTCTCAGACATAAAAAAGGGCAACGGCGAGGATGCAGTTAAGGCACTTTATACACCTTATAAAAACGCCCTTGAAGAGATGGTAAAGCCCCCTATAAACATAGGCGATTTTTCAAAAGCCGTAGGCTTAGCCTACAATCTCTCGGCAATGGGCAAGGACATTAAAAAGTTCAAAATCGTTGATACAAGGGAGATAGACAAAAACCATATCGAGGTTACCGTAAAGCTAAATAGCAAAGGGGGCAAAGAGTCCTTAGTAAACTTTATCCTTATCAAAGACGACAAGCGCTGGAAGATAGCCAACATCTCCCCCATAAGATGAAGGCGCTTGTTGTCCAAAGCGCCTACCTTGGCGATGTAGTGCTTGCTACGTCCTTATTAAATTCCCTTTGGCAAAGCAAAAAATTCGAAAAAGTAGCCATCCTTGCAAGACCCTTTGCCACAGAGCTCTTAAGGGGTCTACCTTACGAGGTCATCCCGTTTAACAAAACCCTCAGGGAAACCTTCAGGCTTATTAGCACCCTAAAGCGCTTTGATGCAATTATCAGCCCCCATAGGTCCATGAGGACCTCCCTTATGCTCTTTTTTTCAGGGGTAAAAAAACGCGCGGGCTTTGCCCGCGCAGAACTCCCATTTCTCTACCCAATTAGGGTAGAGCATCTTTGGCAAGAGCACGAAATAGAGAGAAACCTAAGGCTTGCAAAGAGCCTCTTCCCATGGCTTAAGTTAGCACCAACAACGCTGTTTGTAAGTCAAGAGGAAAAATCCATAGTGCGTAAGAAGTTTAATTTACCTGAAAAGTATGTAGTCTTTGCGCCCCAGTCCCAGTTTGAATTAAAAGAGTGGAAAAGGTGGCAAGAACTCGCTAAGCTGATTGAGCTTCCCTCTGTAGTAGTTGGTAAAAGAGAAGAGCCCATAGAAGGCGCTATAAACTTACAAGGTCAAACCACCATAAGGGAGTTTCTTGCAATTATCTCAATGTCCAGCGCCGTTATCTCTTGCGATTCATCAGCCGTGCATGTTGCCAACGCCTTAAAAGTGCCAGCTCTTTGCATCTATACTTCAACAGGCCCTGAATACGGCTTTTATCCACTCTATGGAAGATACCTAAAACCAAGTCTAAGCTGTTCCCCTTGCTCGCCAAATCCAAAGAGGTGCAAGACGAAAACCTATGAATGTCTAAGAGCGATAGAGCCAAAATTAGTAGCGCGAGAGCTCTCGCTCCTTATGACAGATAGCGCAAGCCCTATCATCAGCATGGAAGCAAATAAATTCGAAGCACCGTAGCTTAAAAACGGCAATGCAATACCCTTTGGCGGGAATAAATTCGAAACCATAACGGCATTCCATAAAAATGCGAAGGTGAAATTTACCCCAATGCCAAATAGCAATAGCCTTCCTGCAATATTTTGAACCTTAAAAGAATGATAAAAAAGCCCGCCAACGAGCGTAAGATAAAGAAAGCTAACTAATAAAATACCCACAAAGCCCATCTCTTCGCCAATTATTGCCAAGATGTAATCTGTATCTGCGGTTGGCAAAGCACCAGCTTTTTGAAGACCTTGACCTATACCAACGCCAAATAGTCCGCCTTTGGAAAGCGCATAAAGCGATTGGACGATTTGATAACCGCTATCATAAACATCCGCAAACGGGTCTTTCCAGGCAGATAGCCGCCTTCCTACATACCCACCCATATTCATAAACTGGGGCAAGCTAAAATTCCAAAGATTACTATTATTGCAAAAGCCTTCCTTGACATCCCAGCAACATAGACCATAGATAGACTTAAAAAGCTTACAAAAAGAGCCCCGCCCTTATCTGGTTGTAAAAATAGCAAAAGAGCATGAAGCACAATCACAGAAAAGACCCAAAGAAAGTAGCCAAACTTTCTCAAACTCCCCTTACTCGAGATGTAATAGGCTAAAAAAACAATCAAGCTAATTTTTACAAACTCAAGCGGCTGAACGCTGCTGCCGAAAAGCCAGCGCTCCACATTCTTTCCAGATATCAACTTCTTTAAAAGTACAACTAAAAGACTCACAAGCCCGACGCTTAGCGCAAGATATACCAATGCTGGCTTAAGCAGCTTTCTATAATCAATCCTTGAAATCCAGAAGGCAGCAAATAGTCCAAAGCTGAAAACAAGAGCGTGTAAGAGACTCTTTCTGTATGTTTTTAGCTCAAACGGGTCTTCAATAATAGAAGGGATTAAATTGACGCTGATTATCATCGTTTGACTTATGAGGAAAAGACCCACAACTGCGTATATGATAATTAACCCGCTTCCCCCTTTTTGCATAGATTATATTTTTATCATGTCTTTGCCAAGTCTTAAAATCAGAGACAAAATAGTTAGCATACACATAATACAAGGTGGCATGGGGGTTGGCATCTCGTGGGAAAAGCTCGCTGGAGCTGTCGCAAAAGAGGGCGCCGTTGGGGTAATCTCCGCCGTCGGAACTGGCTATAGATTCCCAAACTTAGTCAAACGCGACCGCTTTGGAAGACCGATAGGCTCTCTCTTTGCACATAGCAAAGAAGCACTCACCATCATGATACAAAAAGCCAAAGAGATAGCCTCTGGTAATGGCTTAATTGGCGTAAACATCCTATGCGCAATTACCGACTATGGCAGGGTTGTTAAAGACGCAGTTGAAGCAAAAGCCGACCTTATTATCTCAGGCGCTGGACTTCCTCTAAAGCTCCCAGAGTACGTAGGAGACGCAGATGTAGCACTTGCTCCGATAGTATCTTCCGCTCGGGCTTTAAATATAATCTGCAAAACTTGGCAAAAGCGATACAATAGGCTTCCAGACATAGTTATTTTAGAAGGTCCTCTCTCTGGCGGACATCAGGGATTTAAGTTTGAGGATTGCTTCAAGCCAGAGTTTCAGCTTGAGAATCTATTGCCAGATGTCTTAAAAGAGGCAAAAAACTGGGGTGATATACCCGTTTTGGTAGCCGGCGGGGTTTGGTCTTACCAAGATATTCTAAAATTCATAGAGCTCGGCGCAAGCGGCGCTCAAATTGCAACTCGCTTTGTAAGCACAATTGAGTGCGACGCGCCAATATCTTACAAAAAGATTCTACTATCAGCCGAGAGGGAAGATATCATCCTCTTTAAGTCCCCGGTTGGATATCCGCTAAGGGTTATCAAAACCCCGTTTATCGAGAGGCTTCTTTGTGGCTATAATGGCTGGAACGGGTGCGTTTCAAATTGCGTCACGCCTTGCAATAGCGGCGAAGAGGCAAAAAAGGTAGGCTTTTGCATAGCAGACAGGCTTGGCAAAGCCTGGCTTGGGGATTACCAAGAAGGGATTTTCATAAGCGGTGCAAATGGCTATAGACTCAAAAAGCAGGGCATAATACCCGTAAAGGAGCTAATAGAGATTCTCACAGGAAAGCGACCAGACCCAACATTGGATGAGTAAGATACTAATCATATCGGGGATTTTACTCATCCTTGCCGGGATTTTAATCTCTATATCAGAAAAATGGAAGCTCCCGGGCGATTTTGTCATTGAGAGAAATAACATGACTATCTACATCCCGATAGCGACCTCTCTGATTTTGAGCATAGTCTTAACAATCTTGCTAAACCTAATCTTTAAGCGTTAAATGCTAAGGAGCTTTGCAAAGCTCACCAAGATAGAGCATACAATCTTTGCCCTACCTTTCTTAATCTCAAGCATAGCACTTCTCTATGGCTCGTTTCCAGACAAAACCCTTATGCTCACATTAGCCTTCCTTAGCGCAAGGCTCACCGGCATGGCTCTGAATAGACTCATAGACTTAGAGATTGATAAACTAAACCCGCGCATGCGCGCGGAGGTTCATGTAAAAGGGGAGCTAAGCAAATCCCAAATAGAGGGATTTACGAGCTTTACAATCTCGCTATTTATCTTTTCTTGCGCTTTTATCAATCTTTATACGCTTTTTCTTGCATGGGTTGTTTTAATTGCCCTTTGGGTCTATCCTTATGCAAAAAGATACACAAACTATCCGCACTTTGTGCTTGGGTTTATCTACTTCCTTGTGCCAATAGCTGTGGAAGTCTCTCTAAAAGAAGGCGTTTCTATAGGGGGAATAGTCTTAGGAATAGCCATGGCTAGCTTTGTAAGCGGTTTTGATATACTATACGCACTTCTTGATAGAGACTTTGATATTAAGTTTAAAATAGGCTCAATTCCAGCAAAGCACGGGGTAAGAAGCGCGCTAATAATATCATCATATTTACACATTATTACTTTCGTTAGTCTTTTTTCGCTGGTTTTTATCTTAGATAACTTAGGGATTGTATATTCCATCGGCGTGTTTATTTTTTGCTCAAAACTTATTTATAAGCAACTTATATTCAAAGTTTAAGACCATATCAAAAAAAAATTTTCGTTTTTTAAA
>JANWVD010000026.1 GCA_025057715.1 Aquificaceae bacterium
AGCCTTCAAGAGCCAGCTCTACACAGAAGCCCTTTACCATAAGGTTTTGGCTGTTGGGTTTAGGGATTTGAGTGTAGTCCTTCACTTTCTACTTGAAAGAGTCCTAATAGACGGGCTTTTAAACTACCTAAGCAGGTCTTACCTGTTTTTGGTCGGGATTATCTGGAAAGGTCTTGATAAGAACGCTATTGACAGACTTGTCATCCTTAGCGCAAGTTCGTCACGGTCTTTTGGCAAAAAGCTAAGCAGCCTTCAAAATGGGCTTGTAAATAATTATGTCATCATGCTTGTAGCCGGGCTTGCATTTCTTCTTACTCTTATGGCGAGGTGGAAGGCTTGATGCTCTCTTCTTTGCTGATTTTATGCGCCGTAGGCGCGATTTTGTGTTTAATTTTAAAAGAATCCTTAGTTAAATGGTGGGCGCTCTCTGTCTCGCTTTTGCTTACACTCTTGGTTTTCGCCGGTCTTTTCTGGTTTGATTTTTCAAAAGCAGAGAGCTTTCAGCTAATTGAATCCTATAGCATCATCAAAGAGCTCGGGGTAAGCCTTCGCCTTGGCGTTGATGGATTTTCTTACTTGATGCTTATTTTGACCGTGCTCACATCCACCGCCTCAATCCTTTGGTCTTTGGGGGATTATCAGGTTTCTAAAAGACAAAGAGAGTATTATTTTTGGCTTCTTATGACCGAGCTTGGGCTAATTGGGGTTTTCTCAAGCTTAGATTTGATAGTTTTTTACGTATTTTACGAGCTTACGCTCGTTCCCATGTTTTTCGTAATTGGCATATGGGGATATAGCAACAAAGTATATTCAGCGACGAAGTTTTTCATATATATTTTCGTCTCTTCTCTCTTTCTTTTGCTTGGCATTAGCGCACTTGCAATTAGCCACCTTTCCCAAAAGGGTTATTACTCTTTCTCTTATCAAGAGCTCATGAGCCTTCGCCTTGAGCCTGGGTTTGAACTTTTTGTGTTTTTGCTGTTTTTAATAGCCTTTGCGGTCAAAACCCCGCTTGTTCCTTTTCATACTTGGCTTCCAGATGCGCACGGGGATGCCCCTACCGCCGGCTCGGTGCTCCTTGCAGCTGTTCTTTTAAAGATGGGGACATACGCGCTTTTGCGCTTTAATGTCGTGCTTTTCCCTCAAATCACGACGGCATTTGTTCCGATAATGGTCTTATGGGGGATACTTAGTATCACCCTCTCTGCTTGGTTTACCATAAGTCAAACAAACATCAAAAGGTTCGTAGCTTACTCTTCAATAAGCCACATGGGATTTGTAGTTAGCGCTATGTTTATGCTAAATTCAGTAGGAATAAAAGCAAGCATTACCGAGATGTTTGCACACGGACTTACCTCTGCTGGGTTTTTTATGATGGCGGGATTTATCTATTCAAGATTAAGCACATTTGACCTCTCTATGTCAAAAGGAAGCGCAATCAAGATGCCCGTTTTTGCAATCCTTGTTGGCATGATTGCCTTTTCATCTATGGGACTCCCCGGCGGCTCATCCTTTTGGGGTAAGTTTCTAACCATTCTTTCCGCAAGCCAATATACTACAAACTTGGCAATCCTTGTGCTAATAGCCTCTTTCTTCAGCGCTGTTTATGTTCTATACTTGGTAAAAAATCTCTATCTTGATTCAAAGAAAGAGGCAGACCTAAAAGACATCACTGGTCCTCTTCTCTATGGGATGGCTCTTATGTCCATTCCTACTATCTTGGTGGGTCTCTTACCCTCGTTGTTTTTTGTATTCTATGACTCTTATAGCAAGTATGTCATCTCTTACCTTTTTAAACTCGCAGGTGGGGGATAATGCAAGAGTTTATAAAGATAGAGATACCTAACTTTGTCCTTCTTTTGCCCGAGCTTATCGTTCTTCTCACCGGCTTTTTTATCTTTACTCTTGATATTCTTCTTAAAAGAGTCTCGCATTTGATAGCAATAAGCGTAAGCAGCGCAGGCTATATAGCAAGCATCATCGTTCTTTTATTAATCTATGGTCATAGAGGTGAAACCCTTTATGGTCTTTACGTAAGGGACGGTCTTTCAACGATATTTCAAATCTTTATGGTCTTTTTAACGCTTATTTTACTATCAGTTTTTTACCCCTATTTCAAAACTCGCTCTTCGCTCTATCCCGAGTTTTATTACATCCTTAGCTTTTCCTTAGCTGGTGCTATGTTTCTTGTGAGCTCTTACAACCTTGTTGTGCTTTATGTTGCGATTGAAGCTGTATCTATAGGTTTTTATATCCTTACTGCATTGCTAAGGGGTAGCTTTGAGTCAAAAGAGGGAGCTCTTAAATATCTCATCCTTGGCGGTCTTTCCATAGCGCTTGCCTCTTATGGCGCTGGCTTTATGTATTTACATTCTGGGTCTTTAGACCTAAGACACATCTTTCTCTATGGTCAAAGCGATGCCTTAATCATCGGACTTTTGTTTTTCATGGTGGGGTTTGCCATAAAGTTAGGCGCAGTGCCATTTCACTTTTGGCTTCCAGATGCCTACCAAGGTGCGCCAACGCCCATAACTGCCTTCATGGCTTCAGTTGGAAAAATTGCCTTCTTTGCGCCTATTTTAAGGATGATTCCGCTTGTTCAGGGGGATATACTTCGCGAATGGATATTAGCAGTCTCTACAGTCTCTGGGCTTACCATGATTTATGGGAACTTAATTGCGCTTAATCAAAAGGATGTCAAAAGACTCCTTGCTTATTCATCAATAGCCAATACTGGCTACGTGCTTGCCGGCATCTCAACAGCGAGCATGATAGGCTTCAAAGCAAGCAGCTTTTTCTTATTAGCGTATGCAATCATGAGCTTTATGAGCTTTGCAATAATTGCCCTCTTAGAGCGCTTTAAAGACTTCAAAACAGAAATAGAGACCCTTTTGGGTCTTAGAAATATATCACCAGCTTATGCGAGCTTTCTTGCTCTGTCGCTAATTTCCTTGCTTGGTGTTCCACCAACCGTCGGCTTTGTGGCAAAGGCTCTCATATTTTTATCCCTTGCAGAAAGCAGGCTTTGGTATTTAGCAATAGTGATGATAGTAGCAACTGGTATATCTGCTGGCTATTATCTTAAGCTCATATCAAAAATGTTTATGTTTGAGCCAAGATTTAGCAGCAATGTAAAACCAAGTATGTCTGAGAGTTTAACGCTATCACTCCTTGGGCTTTTGGTGGTATTGCTCGGAATTTTGCCTATATTGTTGTTTGGTCCGGTTAGTCAATCCGTAGAAGCAATTTTTTCGAGGTAAAAAGATGGAATACTTAGGGCTTGCGTTGCTACTTGTTGCAATGCTCGGGCTTTCTATTTTGCTAATATCTCTTAACTACATCCTCGGTCCAAAAACCCCAGAAAAGATGCAAGATTACCCTTACGAATGCGGCGTTCCTCTGTATGATAAAAGCGCACAATCTACCTTTCACCAAGGGTATTACCTCCTTGGGCTCTTGCTTTTGCTATTTGACATAGAAGCAGCGTTCTTATTCCCTTGGACAGTAGTTTATAGATACCTTGGCATCTTTGGTTTTATCGAAATGCTTCTTTTTGTCCTAATTTTGACATACGGACTTGCCTATGCGTGGCGAAAAGGTGCATTAGATTGGCAATTTGAAGAGGAGCGTTTTTAAATGAGATGGGCAAACTTAGAAGATATCCTTCCCACCCAAAAGCTTATAAAATCTGCAAGCTTTAAAGAGGATAAAAAAATATCTTATATAAGCGTATCAGAGTCTGAGTTAATCGCCCTTCTAAAGCTCCTTAAAGAAGAGCTCGGCTTTAAGCTCTTCATAGACCATTCAGTTGCAGACTTTCCAGAAAGAAAACCACGCTTTGATGCCTTTTATATCCTCTATAACCCACAAAAAAACGCCAGAATAGCTGTAAAAACCCAAACAGACGGCGAGCTTGACTCTGCACAGCATCTTTGGTTTGCCGCTAAATGGGCAGAAAGAGAATGCTACGATATGTTTGGCATTAAATACAAAGGCCACGAAAACTTAGTCAGAGCATTTATGTGGGAAACCTACTCTCACTTTCCCCTTAGGAAAGACTTCCCCTTAGAAGGATACGCAACAGAATACTTACCATCTTTAAACGAAGTCTTCCCCGGCGGTGACCTCACTGGTCTTATGAACTACGATAGAATGCACACCCCAGTCCCAACCCTAAAGGACATAGAAATAACAGAGCGCAGCAGACTAAAAAAGCGTGCCCAAATAGTCCTAAACTGGGGTCCATTGCACCCAGGCACTCACGGCACTATGTGGTTTTTATTTGACCTCGAGGGCGAAAGGGTCGTGCAATCAGATGTGATATTAGGTCAGCTCCACAGAGGCGTTGAAAAACTCGCAGAGAACGAGATGTATAACCAATTCTTAGTTTACACAGACCGCATGGACTATCTATCCGCCCTTTGCTCAAACCAAGCTTGGGTCGTAGCCGTTGAGCGCCTTCTTGGCATAGAGCACTTAGTCCCCGAAAAAGCCAAATATATAAGAACGATGATGTGCGAGCTTCAAAGAATTAATTCCCACCTTCTTTGGCTTGGCACATACGCATTAGACCTTGGGGCTCTAACTGTATTCCTCTATGCCTTTAAAGAGCGCGAAAAGCTAATGGACATAATAGAGGGCATAACTGGCGCAAGGCTGACAATTTCATATACCCGCGTAGGCGGGGTTAGGATGGACTTGCCTAAAGGCGCCCTTGAGCTCATAGAGGCCTTCATAAAGCACTTCCCAAAAGAACTCTCAATGTGGGAAAGCATGCTAAGCAGAAACCGCATCTGGCTTCGAAGAAACGTAGGTGTTGGCATCATCACAAGCGAGGATGTTTACTACTATGGGCTTACCGGTCCCGTTGCCAGGGGCTCAGGAATTCCCTACGACCTTAGAAAGCTCGACCCTTACGATGCCTACCCTTGGGTTGACTTTGACATCCCCGTGGGCCAAAACGGCGATGTGTATGATAGATACCTGGTGCGCTTAGAGGAGATGCGCCAAAGCGTGAGGATAGTAAGTCAATGCATAAACGCGCTTCGCGCACTCCCCCCAGACGCCCCCTTTATGGCAGAATCCGAAGACCCCAAAAAGCTAAAGCTCCCGCTCGATGGGATTGGTCTAAAGGTCCAAGAGGGCGAGATATACTCCTCAGGCGAAAACCCCAGAGGGGAGCTTGGCTTTTACATAATCTCAAATGGCGGCACAAAGCCCTATAGGGTAAAGATAAGGCCCGGGTCATTTTATAACCTTTGCATCTATCCAAAGCTTATGCAAGATAGGGTCATTGCAGACGCAGTTGCAATCTTGGCAAGCCTTGACCCAGTAGTTGGCGAAATTGACCGCTAAAGGAGGTATATAACCTTGATAGCTGTGATTCTAATCAAGGTTCTAATAATTGTCGCGCTCGTTTTGGGTCTTGGCGCTTTTTTGACGCTTGTTGAGAGAAAGTTTGCGGGCCATGTTCAAAGGCGCCCAGGCCCGATGGTAGTTGGCTGGCATGGCCTTCTTCAACCTCTGGCAGACGGTCTAAAGCTAATTACGAAAGAAGACCTCTTTCCCTCTATGGGAAACAGAATTCTCTATAACTTAGCAATCATCCTCGCCTTAGTCCCAGCGGCGCTTGTATTTGCAGTTATCCCCTTTGGTCCCGAATTCTCTATTGGCTCAATAAGCGTAAAGCCCATCCTAACAGATGTCAATGTCGGGCTTTTGCTGGTCTTTGCCTTTGGCTCAATGGCTGTCTTTGCCATAGCTCTTGCAGGCTGGGCATCAAACTCAAAATACGCCCTTATAGGCTCTATGCGAAAAGCAGGCATCGTTATCTCTTACGAGGTTGTTATAACCTTTGCAGTAATGGGACCAATCATCCTTGCAGGCACTCTCTCTACTTACGAGATAGTCCAAAACCAAATCCAGCAAAAGCTATGGTATATCTGGGTCCAGCCAATAGCTTTCATAGTTTACCTCTTTGCAATGCTTGCAGAAACAGGCAGAGTTCCATTTGACATCCAAGAGGCAGAAGCAGAGCTCGTGACTGGCTTTACTGTAGAGTATGGCGGTATGAAGTTTGGTCTCTTTCCACTCGTTGAGTGGTATGTTGAAGTTCTTTCTTTAAGCGCCATAGCGGTCGTTCTCTTTCTTGGGGGCTGGTCGCCAATAAATATTCCCTTCATTGGCTTTGTAGACCCTCTATTCTTTCTTGGCCCATTTTCCGGATTTGTCTGGTTTATCCTAAAGCTAAGCGCCCTTTTCTTACTGACTTTGTGGATTCACTGGACGCTTCCAAGGTATCGCATAGACCAAATTACTCAGATTGCATGGTCTGTGATGTTGCCCCTGACTTTAGTCAACTTAGTTCTTACGGCAATAATAGCACCGCTAATTTGGAGGTAAAAAGATGGTCAAAAGGGTCTTTGAAAAGCCACTTAGCCTGATGGAAAGGGTCCTCTTTTTGGACTTTATGAAAGGTCTTTCAATCACGATAAGACAAGCCTTTAAAAGAACAATAACCACCCACTATCCATACGAGAAGCTAAAGCCGCCAAAGCGCTTTCGCGGGTTTTTTGGTCATAAGGTAATTAACGGCAAAGAGCCACAGCCGGCATTTACAGAGTGGGTAGAGCGATTCAAAATCGCCGTAGAGCCGGGTAAAAGCAGGTGCGTTGTGTGCCTGCTTTGCAAACGCGCTTGCCCAGTTCCTCAGCTCTTTGAGATAGAGGGCGAGAAGCTGCCCGATGGCAAAAGACGGGTTTCAATCTTTAACATGAACATGATGTTATGCACCTTTTGCGGCTTTTGCGTCGATGCATGCCCGGTGGATTGTCTATTTCAAAGCGATATTCACGAGACTGCGAGCTATAGCCGCAAAGATGCTGTCTTGGATTTATCTACGCTCGAAAAAATTGGCAAAGATTGGCAAAATAGGCGCGAGGATGAACCAGATAGAATCTGGGCAGACGATAATGCGCGTATGCGCCTTTGGTATGAAAACAGCCCTAAGCTAGGGTAAAATTTACAGATGCTAAGCTGGATTGCCTTTTCCGCATTTTCTGCAATTGCGATATCTTTCTCCTTAGGCGTTGTGTTTGCTTCAAATCCAATCTATGTGATTTTGTGCCTTCTTTCGGTCTTGGTTGCTATCGCTGGCATATTCTTTGTCGCAGGTGCAGAGATAGTAGGTGCTATTCAGCTTTTAATCTACGCAGTAGCAGTAACGGTCTTTTATGTTTTCGTTCTTACCGCAGTCCCTTGGGAAAAGGCTCTAAAAAAAGATTCTCACTACAGAGTTGAGGGCGTGCTAAGCTTTCCTTTGCTAATTGCCCTCTACGGGCAGATGATTTTTACATTCTTGCTTGGCATTAGCGCATCGCCGAAAGGCGAGTTTAAGAGATTAATTTCCTCTTTTGGAAGCACTGAGGTAGTAGGCGGAATTCTCTTTAGCAAGTATATCTTGGCCTTTGAGTTAGTTTCGCTCGTTTTGCTCGTCGGCATGATTGGTGCAATCTTAATAGGCAGGAAAGAATCACAAACCTATGATTCCCCTTAGCGCTTATCTTATTTTGAGCTTTATCTTGCTGGGTCTTGGCATCTTTGGGATGATAATTAGAAGAAACCTAATCACTGTCCTTATGAGCATGGAGCTATCTCTAAATGCAGTCAATGTCATGCTTGTGGGCGTTGATTCTCACATTCACTTAGTTGACGGTCAGGTATTTTCGCTCTTTGTAATAGCCATTGCCGCTGCGGAAGCTGCCGTCGGTCTTGGCATAGTGGTCTCTATTTTCCGTCTAAGGCGCGTAGATTCAACAGACGAACTAACTGACATGCGTGGGTGAGATGTTTATATTGCTCTATCCACTCATTGCTTTTTTGATAATCTCAGCCTTTGGCTCTAAAGTAAAAGACTTTTATTCCTGGCTCATCACCCTTCTTAGCGCCCTCTTTTCCTCAATCTTTTCTGCCATCGCCCTTTGGAGAGTTTTGAAAGATGGTCCATATAGCGTTGAGCTTTATAGCTTTCTGCCCCTTGGCGAGTATTCACTCTCTTTTGGTCTTTACTTTGACCATCTTTCTGCAAGCATGGCTTTTGTTGTGAGCGTAGTTGCAACTCTTATCTTTGCCTATTCACTTGGCTATATGCATCACGAAGAAAACACCTATCGCTTCTATGCGTTTTTGTCTCTGTTTTTGTTTGCAATGATGCTCATAGTTTTATCAGACAACCTTCTTGGCATCTTCTTTGGCTGGGAAGGTGTAGGTCTTGCATCTTACTCTCTTATTGGCTACTACTACAAAACCTCAAAAGCATCAAAGGCATCCTTTGAAGCCTTTATCCTCAATAGAGTCGGCGATTGGTTGTTTCTATTT
>JANWVD010000027.1 GCA_025057715.1 Aquificaceae bacterium
AGCCGTAGAGCTTCCCGCCCTTTCCAACTTGACGAAGGAGTTCAAAGACCTTGCCGTTAATCTCGTTTGCAACGCTTATGGCTTTTTGCTTTTGTCGCTCTAACTTGCGCCTTTTGTGGCTTTGAATCGTTGATACATGTTTGAGGTTAGATTCGGTCGCAGGAAGAGCAATTCCGCGCGGTATTAGATAGTTTCTTGCAAACCCGTCTTTTACATTTAACACATCGCCAAAAGCACCAAGCCCCTCGAAATCCTGCACTAAAACTACCTTCATCGTAAACTACCTCAAGCAACCAAATAGGGTAAAAGCCCAAGCTGTCTTGCTCTTTTTATTTCACGCGCAAGAATCCTTTGATGATAGGCGCATACATTCGTTCTTCTTCGTCCGAGGATTTTACCCCGTTCACTAACATACTTGCGAAGCTCTTCAACGCTTTTATAACTTGGGTCCTTACCCGCTTCACAAAACGGACAAGACTTTTTCTGCTTTTTCATCGGCTCCATTTTTTTCACCTCAAGAGTCATTATTAAAGTCAATCTCGTTTGTTATATCTCCAGTGTCAGAATCTCCAACATCAGGGCTCTTGGTATTACCACAGAGTATCCTTATGTTATCTGCAACTATTCTTACCTTGCTCTTTTGCAAACCACTTTTATCTGCCCAACGCTCTTGCACAAGTCTACCTTCAACATAAACCAATGTCCCGCGAGTCAATTTATCAACCTTTTCATTAGCCAAAGCACCGTAAGCCCTTACATCAAAATAATGAGCTTCTTTTTTCCATTCTCCGTTTACTTGGTAATTTCTATTATAGGCAACTGAGAAGTTAAGTATTTTACCGCCAATATTCGTAGTTACAACCTCTGCATCCTTTACGATTCTGCCAATTAATAAGACTCTATTTAACATCTTTGCTCTCTTGCTTAAAGTTTAACCACCTTATGATATCTTCGCTTATTTTATACTGAAAATCAAGCTCATTGGTTAGCTGCGAATTATCCGAGCTTATGCGAAAAACAACATACCTACCATGGCTAAAGCCCTTTACTGGATAAGCAAGCTGCCTTATTCCCCATTCTTCAACGGACAATACCTTGCCGCCATTTTTATCTATAAAGACCCCTATATCTTCAAGCCTTCCTTTTAGCTCCTCATCGCTTAGCGTTGGTTTAAAAACAACCACGCTCTCATAATGCCTGTGAGTTTCATAATACCGCTTTGCCATATCTCCTCCGGTAAAGTATCTATTATACATAATTCCCAAAGCATTCTGAAGAAGGTTAGACTAACAACAAACAAGTAAGGTTATACCCTCACGCTTCGTCAATTGCTTTTAGGAACTCGCTCTCTTCGCCCTTACACACCAAAGACACCAATAAGCTAATGAGTCTTTTTTGCTAATGCTTTTGGGAAGTAAGCTTTTATAGAGCGTACACAGAATCCCTAATTTAATAAACTGAAAAGCCTACGCTCACAGACCTGACTTCTGTCTATGAAAACCTTCAAGACCTTGGCTGGTTCTCTCAATGTGCTTCTTGTTCTAACCGTGTTTATTAGCACCCTAAGGACTTTCGCCAAGTTTTAGCTCCCAGACTTTTATATACATCCCCATTCTCGTCAATCCTGCACTCCAAGAATAACATTTAATGAAACCGGGTTTAGTTTATTAGCCCAAAAGCTATCTCGCAAATAAATGGCTTAATATTTACCAGTGAACAAAAGAAGCGATAGGCTAAGACACGAGCTTTTAAAAGAGCTCGCCAAGCTCATAAGCTCTGAGGAAGAGCTTAGCCAAGTCGTGCTAACTGGTTCTGAACTCTCGAAAGACTTACAAAATATGAAGATATTTTTCACAACCCTGAGCCCCGGCATGGAGGAAGACCTCGCAAGAAAGCTCCAAGCTATGTCTAAAGAACTTCGCAACAAGCTCCTAAAGAGCGTGAAAATAAGAAGCGCGCCAAACCTGACGTTTTTACCAGACAAAGACCTAAGACACATGCAAAACCTATGGCAAAGACTTTGATTGCTAATTTGCTAAGCTCGAGCACATACAGCCTAAATCCCCTCGGCGGCGAGGCTCACTATACAACAACCCAAAATCAAAAGTTAGAGATTCTTAAACTCGTCCCTTCGGGACGAATAGATAAAAACATCCCCTACCCTCTTTTAAACCCCCTGCAAACGCTATTTTTCACCCTATACGACGGTGGGAACTCGATAGTCTTTTCACCAACCTCTTCAGGCAAAAGCCTGCTCTCTTTTCTTTTTTCGCTAAAGCACGATGGCAAGATGGTTTACGCAACGCCGACTCGCTCCCTTGCTTCGGAAAAGAGACGAGAGCTGAGTTCTCTTTTCGGAAAGTGCGAAATAAGAACGGGTGAGAGCCTGTTTGAAAACTTTAAGAACTCGGATGCAAATGTGATTGTTGCAACCTTTGAGAGCTTCGCCTCCGGGCTTAGAAACAACCAAAGCTGGGCAGAAGGTATTACCCACGTAGTCATCGACGAGGTTCACCAAATAACCAAAAGGTGGGTCGTAGAAGAATTAATAAGCGTTTGTCTATCAAGGGAGATTAAGCTCCTTTGTCTTTCTGCAACGCTTCCAAAGATTGACGATTTTATAAGCTGGATAAACCCCTCGCTCGTGATAAAAAGCGATTGGCGACCGACAATCCTTGAAAGAAGCACCCATAGACTTGTGGAAGAATTCAAGCCATTTTGTAAAGCATCAGGCTCTTACGAAGTTTTTGCTTTAAGGCTCTTAAACGCTATCTACTCCCTTTCAGAAAAAGAAGAGCAGGTGCTCATCTTCGTCCCAAGCAAAAAGCTCGGCTGGAAGGTCTTAGAATTAGCAAGCAGGGAAAAAATAGGGATTCTAAACCAAACTCTACCATTTGAGATAGAACACGAGGGCGAGCCGGAGTTAGCCTTTCACAGCGCTGATGTGCCAAAAGAAGAGAGAGAGGACATAGAAAAGGCTTTCAGAGAGGGAAGGCTAAGAAAACTAATCGCAACCCAGACCCTTGCTTACGGTGTGAATCTGCCAGCAGACAGGGTCATAATATCCGTCAGAGGAATAAAGGAAAAAAACGCGCAAAAAGTAGTGCCAGACGCTCTTGACATTATGCAAATGGAAGGAAGAGCGGGAAGGTTTGGCATAAAAGACAGAGGATATTCAAATATCTTAATCTACAGCGTACCTGAAAACCTTCTCGAAAAAGAATTTAAGAACTCTTTTGAAACATCCATCAAGAATGAATCCACCTCAGATATAGATACAATTAGCTTCATCGTCCTTCTTATGCATCTATATGGCGGAAAGGACTTCAGGAGGTTTCTAAGGAGCTCCATCTCCTTTAAAGAAATTGACGAAAGGTCCGTCAATTATGCAAGGGAATTTTTGCAAAGACATGGATACATTGACGAGTTTAAGCTCATGCCGAAGGGTAAATTTTGCGTTCGGTCTAATGTGCCACCCACCAGGCTCGAAGAGGCTCTTAGGAGAAAGTCTCTTAACTTAGAAGATAGCGTCGTAATTAGACCGCTCTTACACACAAAGCGGTTTGACAGCCTTGAACAATTTCTACTCGACGGTTTTTTATTGCAGAAACTCAAAGATAACCTTTTGCTTTGCGGGCTAAAATGTCTAAAAGACAACACTTATCAATTTCTGGCATACATAAAAGGCATAACGGCGAGGGTGAAAAATCTAAAAAACCCACCAGGTGAGTTTTCTTATCTATACAACGACGCTCTCTTTCTTTTAAGAAACCTAATAGATTCAAGAAAACAGGGGCTTTTAAACTTTGGACTTGAAAGAGAGCTCATGATTGCACACTCTGTCAAATACGGGATTGAGCCAGAGTTTGCCTCTATTGGCGGCATAAGAGGTATAGGTCATATAAGGGCAAACATGATAAAACTCACTCTCGAAGAAGCGGGAATCAATCCACCATCAATAGCCTCACAAAGCGATGTTTTTTATGAAACCTTATCGAGCTTAGAGGAAGTGCTTTTAGAAAAATTAGTCCAGCTTAGAAAACTGCCGAGCAAGAAAGCAAAAGAAGAAACTAAAGCAATCCTAAAACTCTTGCAAAGAAACCTAAATAAGGCTCTGATAGACGAAAAAATCCTCCTTGCTTGGGGAATTTTCACCATGGGCGAGAGAGCTCTAAGCATGAAAAAGCAACTATTAGAACTTCTTAGGGAGGAATTAAGACCTGCCGTCGCATAGTGCTCTCTTTATCTCAACGGGTCTTTGGAGTATGGTGCTTACAATCCTTTCAAGATGAGCCGGAATATCTGTGAAAAATAGCTCAAGATTGGAAGAACCCTCTGGTTTTATGAATTCCTTAATGTCTAAAGCAGTCGCGAGAGCGGAATCTACTATGGATACTTCCAAGCCCAGGAAGTCCTGTATCGCGGATTTTAGCAAAGGATAATGGGTGCAGGCAAGAATTATGGCTTTAATCTTTGATTGCTTTAAATCGCTTAGATACATCTCAACAACCGCCTTTGCAATTGGGCCATTAAATAGCCCTTCTTCCACAAGCGGAACGAACAGAGGACAAGACTTTTCAAAAACCTCTTTGCCAGCAGATTGCAAAAGCCTTCTATAAACCCCAGAAGAGATAGTTGCGCGAGTGCCTATTACGCCAATAGGACCCTCCTTGGCTAACTCTAAAGCCATTTTCACGCCCGGCTCTATCACACCAAAGACCGGGATTGAGAGAGCTCTTCTTAAATCATCAAGCGCGCAAGCGCTTGCGCTATTGCAAGCAACGACCAAGAGCTCTATACCGAGCTTTGCAAAAAAGCTTGCACATTCAAGGGAATATCTAACTATGGTCTCTTTTGAGCGATTTCCGTATGGCACCCTTGCAGTATCGCCAAGGTAAATTAGGTCAACTGACGGGTATAGCCTTCTTAATTCTGAAAGAACTGTTAGCCCACCTACGCCGGAATCAAAGACGCCGATTTTCATAAATTTTTAATCACCTTTTAGATAATTTTAGCTACAAGGAGGTTAAGATGAAGGCTTTAACGCTTGCTCTTTTTGTTTTGGCTGGCTTTGCGTTTGCAAATCAGCAGCTTGCTCAGCAAAAGGGCTGCATGGCTTGCCATGCAATCGATGCTAAAAAGGTAGGCCCTGCCTACAAAGAGATAGCCAAGAAGTATGCAGGAAGGGCAGACGCAGTTGACTACCTTTCACAAAAGATAAAGCAAGGCGGTCGCGGGGTTTGGGGTCAAGTTCCAATGCCGCCTCAAAATGTCTCTGACCAAGAGGCAAGACAGCTTGCACAGTGGATAATGACCATAAAATAAACCCCTTTGGGGGCTTTATGCCCCCTCCTCGGGTCTACACTTGTTTAAGTTACCAAAGCAATCAGGGCATAGGTCAAAAAATACCAAAAGCCCAAGACCACCAAGCATCATGTTAACTTGGGTAATTACTAAATTTTCCTGCCTTTGAGGAAGCACCTGGTATTTTTGAAGCCTTAAACCGCAAGCGGTTTGACCCTCTTCGCTACCAAGTTTGTGAAAAACAAACACCAACCTGCGCGTTCTTCTACATCGCATCCAACGCGGGTCTAAGTCAAGCATGACAAACTCAAGCTTTGCAGAAGGGTCTAATAGCTTTGCTTTATTTGATAAACTTTCTAATTTTTCGCGAACATCCATTAAATTATCTTACTATGTTTGAAGAAATCCTTTTTGAAAAGGCTGGATACTTGCTGTCGATACTTCTCTCTGGCGGCGGGGAGTATGCAGAGATTTTTTACGAAAAACAAAAGGTGATAAGGCTTGAATATAGAAACTCTAAGCTCGATTCATCAAGCGTTGGCATAGAAGAGGGGGTCAGCTTAAGGCTCATAAAAAATGGAACTACATTTTTCGGCTTTATAAGCGAGCCAAATTACGAAAGTTTAAAAGAGCTTGCAAGAGGACTCTCTATGTCTTTTGGTCAAGGCGCGGTGGCGCTTGGGCTTAAGCGCCTAAAGGGAAAGGCAAGCTCGGAAATAAAGCTCTCTGATATTAGCCTAAGAGAGAGGGCTGAAAAATTGAAGTTAGCAAGCGAGTATGCAAAAGAGGGGGGAATAAAGCTCGAGGAGGTTTTTGCGGCTTTGACAGACAAATCCAGAAAGATTCTTGTTATAAACTCCCTTGGTGAGATTGCGTCTGACGAGCAAGAGAGAGTGGCTTTTCGTATTCAAGTGATATCAAAGGACAAAGAGGGGAACTTAAGAAGTGCCTATGAAACCGCCGGGCACACTGGCGGGTTTGAGCTTCTGAAGGATGATGTTTTGAAAAATATCTCTCTCTCCGCCGTCAGGCGGGTTTCTAATTTAATAAATGCAAAACCTGCGCCGCTTGGTAGCATGGAGGTGGTTTTATCTGCAAGCGCGGGCGGGACGATGATTCACGAAGCTGTGGGTCATGGCTTTGAGGCAGACCTTGTTCAAAAGGGGATGTCAATCTATGCAGGGAAGATAGGTCAAAAGGTTGCAAGCGAGCTTATAAGCGTGGTTGACGATGGAACTCTTGAGGGGAAGAACGGCTCTTATAACATCGATGATGAAGGGGTGCCATCGCAAAGAACTGTCCTCATAGATAGAGGGGTCTTGGTCGGATACATGTATGACAGGCTTAGCGCAATAAAAGAATCAAGAAGCTCGACGGGGAATGGAAGAAGGCAAAGCTATATGCATGTCCCGATGGTTAGGATGAGCAATACCTACATCCTGCCCGGTGAGACGCCGCCGGGGGATATCTTTGCTGGGATAAAGAGAGGTCTTTTTGTAAAAAAAATGGGCGGTGGGGAGGTAAATACGGTCACTGGTGATTTTGTCTTTGAGGTCACGGAGGGGTATTTAATACAGTCGGGCGAGATTTCATATCCTGTTAGAAATGCCTTGCTTATCGGGAATGGTCCAAAGGCGCTAATGGATGTTGAGGCAGTAGGGAATGACCTTGGTTGGGCTATAGGTATGTGCGGTAAGGATGGTCAGGGTGTGCCAGTCGGGGATGCTCAACCGAGCTTAAGGATTCGCTCGATGGTCGTTGGTGGAAGCGATGCTTGAAAATTGACAATGATATACTAAAATTTATAAACATGGCACACTCAACGAAGCGGGACTATTACGAAGTGCTTGGCGTTCCAAGAAATGCCAGCATAGAGGAGATTAAGAAGGCTTACAGAAGATTAGCAAGGCAATATCATCCGGATTTTAACAAAGACCCAGACGCTCAGGAAAAGTTTAAGGAAATCAACGAGGCTTATCAAGTCCTTTCAGACCCAGAGAAGCGAAGGCTTTATGACCAATTTGGTCATAGTGCATTTAGCGCAGGCGGGGGTGGTGCCTCTGCTGAGAATGTGCAGGGCTTTGTAGATATATTTGACGAGCTTTTAAGGGGCTTTGGCTTTGAGGACATATTTGAGCGTGCGACGCGCTCTAAAAAGCAAGGGTATGGTCCAATTCCGGGTGAAGACATACACCTTGCGCTCGAGATGGAACTCGAAGAAGCCTTTAGCGGGGTAGTGCGCACCATCCAAGTTTCAAAAGAGGTGCCCTGTGATGTATGTAGGGGCGCTGGCTATGATGTTTCAAAAGGTGAAAGGGTTTGTCCAACATGCGGTGGAAGCGGGCAAGTTATATATAGGCAGATGTTTTTAACAATGAGCAAAACTTGCCCAAATTGCGGGGGTAGCGGACGATTAACAGAGCCTTGTCCAAAATGCGGAAGAAAGGGCACTATTCCGAGCTATGAAGAGGTGAATGTAAAAATCCCAGCTGGGGTTGACAATAACACAAGAATCATGGTTCAGGGTAAGGGCAACTCAGGAAGGTTTGGCGGAAAGCCCGGCGACCTTATTTTGCATATAAAGCTTCGCGAGCATCCAATCTTTGAGAGGCGAGGTAATAATCTCTATGTTGACATAAACCTAAAAATCACCGAGGCAACGCTCGGGACTGAGGTAGAGGTGCCGACGCTTGATTCAAACCAAGTCAAGGTTAAAATCCCGCCGGGGACTCAAGAAGGGGATACTATAAAACTTGAAGGCAAGGGTATGCCAAAGCTCGACGGCGCTGGCAGGGGGGATTTGATAGTCAGGGTTCATGTATCTGTGCCGAAGTTTGGTCTTATGGATAAACTCTCCGGGGACGCAGGAAAAGCAAAAAAGCTGCTTGAGGAGCTCAACGCGCTTTTACCACAACCTGAAAGGGTGAGGAGGCGCATAAAGTGAAGCAAGAGCGCAT
>JANWVD010000028.1 GCA_025057715.1 Aquificaceae bacterium
AAACCCGCATCCCCAAGGTGCGTATAGCCATGCAAAATTGCATATTCGGCGGGAAAGAGCTTTAGCCCCTCCCAATCTTCAATTGGGGAATCCCCATACATATTGGGAATAACCAAAAGGTTAAATTCCTCTATCCCCTCAGAGGATATTAAATCAAGACAAGAGATGAGCTCCCTCTCGAGCTTTGGGCTTACATCATGGACTTCTAAAATCGCCCATGGCATGAAGACAATCTTAACTCTAATGTAGTTTATTTTTTGTTAAACGCGCCCAAGAGGGCGCATTTTTTTATGGGGAGAGCCAGTTTTTATCAGAAGCTATGAGCTCTTCCATCTTGGAAGAGACATTTTGAGAGATTTTATAAGCGCAAAACTCAGGACCACACATAGAGCAAAACTTTGCAGTTTTATAACCCTCTTGGGGCAAAGTCTCGTCGTGATATGCCTGCGCAGTCTCTGGGTCAAGCGCGAGCTCGAACTGCCTTTTCCAATCAAAGGCAAAGCGGGCTTTCGACATCTCAAGGTCCCACTCTCTGGCACCAGGCCAGTTTTTAGCCACATCCGCGGCATGCGCCGCGATTTTATAGGCAATAACGCCTGCTTTTACATCCTCGGCGTTTGGAAGACCAAGATGCTCCTTTGGTGTAACATAGCAAAGCATGGAAGCCCCATACCAACCAGCCATTGCAGCCCCTATTGCAGAGGCAATATGGTCATATCCGGGGGCTACATCTATGACCAAAGGTCCAAGAACATAAAACGGCGCTTCGCTGCAAAGCTTTTGCTGGATTTTCATATTAAACTCGATTTGGTCCATGGGGACATGACCTGGACCTTCGACCATTACCTGAACGTCATGCTCCCAAGCGCGCTTTGTAAGCTCGCCAAGAACCTTTAGCTCTGCAAGCTGAGCCTCATCTGAAGCATCTGCAATAGCACCCGGGCGCAAACCATCGCCTAGCGAAAAGCTCACATCATACTCTTTGAAAATTTCGCATATTTCATCAAAGTGTGTATAAAGCGGGTTTTGCTTGCCATGCTCGACCATCCACTGAGCCATGATAGCCCCACCTCGAGAGACTATACCCATAACTCTATGCTGAACTAAGGGTAAAAACTCTCTCAAAACCCCCGCGTGAATGGTCATATACGAAACGCCTTGCTTTGCTTGCTCTCTTATGACCTCAAGAATGAGCTCTTCGGTCATGTTTTTAACTTGGCCTTTGGCGCGCCTTAGAGCTTCGTAAATTGGAACGGTGCCAACAGGAACGGTGCTTGCGGCAATTACGGCTTGGCGGGTCTCAACAATGGCATCCCCGGTTGATAAATCCATAATTGTGTCTGCACCATACTTGATAGCTACTCGCACCTTTTCGAGCTCTGAAGGGATATCAGAAGCAAGCCCGGAATTGCCAAGGTTTGCATTGACCTTGACCTTTGAGTTTATGCCTATGCACATAGGCTCAAGATGCAAATGGTTTACATTCGCAGGGATTATCATCCTCCCCCTTGCAACTTCTTGACGGACAAACTCAGGATGGAGTCTTTCTCGCTTTGCAACGTATTCCATCTCCTTGGTGATAATACCCTTGCGAGCAAGATGCATTTGAGATTTGTTTTTAAGCCCCTGCCTCTCTTCAACCCATGGAGCTCTTAGCATACAAAACCTCCTTTGAAAGAGTTTTAGAGAAAGATATATCCAAATAGGTCATTTTGGATATGAGATTTTGCATGAGTTTGCTATAATTGTGAAACTTCGAAGGCGCGTAGCTCAGTAGGCAGAGCGCTGGCCCGACACGCCGGAGGTCGGCGGTTCAAGTCCGCCCGCGCCTATTTTAAGGATGAAAGTTGGATATTGCGCAATAGTTGGAAAGCCAAACGTTGGAAAATCCACGCTG
The DNA here is from genome assembly GCA_025057715.1 of Aquificaceae bacterium. Taxonomy (GTDB): domain Bacteria; phylum Aquificota; class Aquificia; order Aquificales; family Aquificaceae; genus JANWVD01. The sequence goes on from JANWVD010000028.1 coordinate 1,898, forward strand.
ATAAATAGCCTCATTGGAGCTAAAGTTTCCATAGTTTCTCAAAAGCCAGGCACGACGCGCATGAGAATCCTTGGCGTAAAAACCATTAAAGATGTTGCACAAATAGTGTTTTTAGACACCCCGGGCATTGCCAGGGCATCTGATGCGCTTAGCGAGGTTATGCTCCAGAGCGCAAAGCTATCTTTGGAAGAGGCTGATGTGATAGTTTTTTTAATTGATGCCTCTGAAGGCTGGCAATCAAGCGACGAGAATATATTCAATCGATACATAAAACCTCTTAAAAAACCAACGATAATAGCGCTTAATAAAATTGACCTGCTTGGAAAGGTCGATAAAGCGCTGCCGATAGTAGAAGAGTTAAGTCAGAAACTAAGAAGCGTTGAATTTGTGCCAATTAGTGCCTCAAAGGGGTTTAACTTAGATAGGCTTTTGGACTCTATCATATCCAAACTAAAAGAAGGCGAGCCTCTTTTTGAACCAGAGATGACAACAGACTTGCCTGCAAGAATATTTTTCGCAGAAATCATAAGAGAAAAAGTGCTACAAAAGGTGCATCAAGAAATTCCTCAGGGGATAGCAATAGTCGTAGAAAACATATCACCCGGCAAGGTTGATAAACAGATGCTCGTTATAAGCGCCAAAATCATCGTCGAGAAAGAGAGTCATAAGCCAATAGTAATTGGCAAAGGCGGCCAGAAGCTAAAGGCAATAGGCGAGCTTGCTAGAAAAGAGCTTGAGCTAATAACTGGCAAGAAGGTATTCTTGGAGCTATGGGTCGAGGTAAAGCCAGGGTGGAAGGATAGACCCGAGTTTGTCAAACACTTTGGCTATGGTCTTTAAATATCCTCAGGCGAAGATAGAGCTCTGCATGTTTGCCCCTCGCAAATTAAGTCCCCCGCACCTTTTTTGACAATCTTAAACGGGCGAAACTTAAAGAGGGCAGCTTCAAAAAACTGCTCAGTTTGGACCTTATATACGCCTTTGATGTAAGTATAGAGGCTTATTAAATAAGCATGCGAAATATTTGGATAGGAGCGAACTAAAGCAGAAAACGCCTGAAGGTTTTTCTCTGCGAGCTCAAGAAGCTCGTCTTTAGAAGTTAGAGAGTATAGCTTTAGTAAAACCTCAGGGGCAGAGCCGTTAACAGACTGAGTTGGGCTATCGTGAAGATTTTTCATCCGAAGTTTTAAAAGCCCGATATTGCCCTCCTTGGCATCAAAAAAGCCCCAGCCACTTTCGTCCCAAAAGAGCTCTCTTGCCCTTTTGATTAGCCAAAGCGATAGGTCAAGATAGCTTTGAGTTTGGGTAAGCTCGTAAAGAGAGAGAGCGCCCCTGGCAAGGAAGATGTAATCCTCGCAAGCGCCATCAACGCCAATGACTCTCATAAGAGAGCTATCAACAATCAGCTCTTTTTGAATTCTATCCAAAGTTAGCTTTGCAAACTCCAAAGACCAGGCATCTTTGGAAAGCTTATAATACTCGCAAAGAGCTTCAATCATTAGACCATTCCAGCCAGAGTATATGCTTTTGTCAATGACTGGCTCTTGGCGGTTTTGCTCGCGATAGCTTAGGAGTTTTCTCTTTGAGCTCTCAATTAGGCTCTTTAGCTTAAAAGTATCAAGACCTAAAAGATTTGCTACTCTTTCCTCGCTTTCGGCAATAGATAAAACGCATTTTTTGGGATTGTGATGCATATGACCCTTTGGACCAATGCCAAAATACAAGCTTGCCACTCTGGACTCTTCGGAAGTTAATATGCTTTCAATCTCCTCGAGGCTAAAGGTGTAATATCCACCCTCATCAAGATTGCCAATGTCAGCATCTTGAGAGGCATAAAAACCACCAAGAGGGTCGGATGATTTTTCTTTGTAGTATCTAACTATTCCCTCTGCAACCTTTAGGTAAAGGTCTTTTTTAAAAACAGTGTAAGCAATAGAATAAAGCTTTAAAAGCTCGGCGTTATCATAGAGCATTTTTTCAAAGTGAGGCACTAGCCAGCGCTCGTCGGTTGAGTATCTAAAAAACCCACCTAAAAGCTGGTCGTAGATTCCACCAAGCGCCATGGCATCAAGAGAGAGCTCTATGGCGCGCTTTAAGGGCTCTGAGGGGCTAAAGTAGTAGTGATAAATTAAAAGCTCAAAAGCCTTTGCGTGGTGAAATTTAGGCGCAGAGCCAAGACCGCCAAAATTGTAATCAATGCTAGTAAGAGTCGCTGATATGCCAGCGCTTAGCAGCTCATATCCGACATTGTCCTTGTAGTTTTGTAAAGAGTGGGACCTAAGTGATTCTGAGATGCTCTTTGCAGAGGATAAAACCCGATGACGGTCGCCTTTCCAAAGCTCGGAAATCCTAAGCAGAAGGTTTTTAAAGCCGATTCTTCCGTATCTATCCTCAGGCGGGAAGTAAGTGCCGCCAAAGAACGCCTCACCATCGGGGGTTAAAAACGCAGTAAGCGGCCAACCCCCGCTGCCGGTGAGAGCAAAAACGACCTCCTGATAGCGCCTATCGATATCTGGTCGCTCGTCTCTATCTACCTTTATTGCAACAAAATTTTCGTTGATTATGTTTGCAATTTCTTCGTTTTCAAAGCTTTCATGAGCCATAACGTGACACCAATGGCACCAGATGCCGCCGATTGAAAGAAGAATAGGTCTATCAAGCTCTTTTGCCTTTAAAAAAGCCTCTTCAGACCAAGGATACCAATCTATCTTTTGATGAGAGCTCGCCCTAAGATAAGGGCTTCTCTCTCTTGAGAGTCTGTTCATAATTTAACCTCCTTTAGTAAAGCGCTAATTCAAAAGCCTGAATTACTGATTCAGAAAGCGAAGGATGGGTAAAGAGAGAGTTAGAGAGGCTAAAAGCACTCACTTTGGATTTATATAGATGCAAAACCTGATGCAAGAGCTCTCCTGCATTTGGACCAAGTATGTGACAGCCAAGAATCTTTCCATCATTTGAGCAAATCACCCTTACAAAGCCCTCTGCTTCGCCATCGTCCATTGCCTTCGGGTTTGTGCTAAGTGAGATGACCCCTACTTTGAGGTCTTCTTCCTCGGCTTCGTCTTGAGATATGCCAAAGGAAGCAATCTCGTAGGCAGAATAGACTATCCTGGGGATGAAAATATCGTCTTCTTTTTGCGTTTTTATGCCAAGAATGTTATCAATAGCAACCCTGGCTTGATGCATGGATTTGTGAGCAAGCATCAAGGAAGAAGTGACATCGCCGCAGGCAAAAACACTCTCAACAGAGGTTTGGCAAAAGCTGTTTATTTCAATAAAACCATCAGATAGCTTAATGCCGAGCTTTTCAAGTCCAAGGCCTGAAGTGTTTGGGCTTCTACCAAGGGCTAGCAAAACGCAATCAAACTCAGCCTTTTGATAGTCGCTAAAGCTAACTGAGATTGAATCGCTCAGCTCTTTTAGCTCAAGAACGGAGGTTTTGAGTTTAATATCCACGCCCAATTTGCGAAGCTTTCTTGTCAAAAAGCGAGAGGATTCTTCTGGGATATATGGACCTTCCATGAGGCGCTCTTTTAGCTCAACTAAAGTGACCTCAGAGCCATACATTTGAAACATGTAGGCAAACTCAGCGCCTACGACCCCGCCGCCAATTATCAAAAGCCTTTTTGGAAAGTAGGTCAAAGACCAAATGCCGTCTGTGTCAAAGATGCGCTTTTGGTCAACGCTAAAGCCATAGTGCTTTGGTGAAGAGCCGGTTGCAATGAGGATGTTTTTGGTTCTTATTAGCTGGTTTGTCTCTTCTAAAAGAACTTCGTTTGGGGAATTTAGCTTTGCTTTGCCAAAATAGACATCTATGCCAAGCTGAAAAAGTAGCTTTGAGAAGTTTTCGCGAATACTGGTGATGATTTTATCTCTATGATAGCTAAGCTTTTGCATAGAAGTTTCAATAGATTTTGCACTAAAGCCAAAGTATTCAGAGTTTAGGAGCTTTTCAATCAGATATGCCCCATGGCGCATATGCTTTGAAGGGATGCATCCGCGATTAAGACAGTTTCCCCCGAGGGTTTCTTTAGAGAGTTCAACTAAAGCTACCTTAAGCCCGCGCCTTTTGGCATAGATTGCGCCTTCGTATCCGCCACTGCCTGCGCCAATTATTACTAAATCATAGACCTTTTCTTCTTTCACGATAGACCTCCTGCCTGCAAGCGCGAATGAGCCTTTTATAGCGATAGTAAACCCCAGGAACCTTTATGGGCAAAGAGTAATAGCGCTCTAAATACAGCATAATATCTTCAACTGTTAGATACCTATGATTTCTTATAAGACCTTTGATGTAGTTGGCTATTGGGGTGTTTGTGTTTGGTTTTTCATTCTTGCGATGCATAACTAAGGGGGAGTTTGCGCCGAAGGCGCGTTTTTGATTATATCCTGAAGAGCAAAAATGGGGATTTCACTCAGCTTTGAGTAGTCCCTTATGGCTTCAAGCATCGCGTAAGCCCCTCTTAAGGTTGTAGTGTAAGGTATTCTATAGAAAATAGCAAGCTGGCGAATCCTTTTAGCGTCGCTTCGCTCCCTTTTGCCAGAGGGGGTGTTGATAATGAGATTTAGCTCCTGGTTTTTTATAAGGTCAAGGGCGTTTGGATTGCCCTCAGAGAGCTTAGAAACTGGCTTTGAGAGAATTGAGTGTCTTTTTAGAAATTCGTGGGTCCCTTCGGTGGCGTATATTTCAAAGCCAAGGCTTATAAGCCCAAGGCAGAGCTCTATGGCTTTTGGCTTATCATCGTCTGATAAACTTACAAAGACCTTGCCCTTTAGCGGAAGTTTGTTACCAGCGGCTAATTGGGCTTTATAGTAGGCTATGCCAAAGGTTTTGCCAAAGGCCATTACCTCACCTGTTGAGCGCATCTCAGGTCCAAGAAGCGGGTCTTCTTCGGGGAATCTCTCCCAAGGGAATACGACCTCCTTTACGGCAAAGAGGTCATGCTCTTTTGGTAAAAAGTCGCTTCCTATGTGGGCATTACTTAGGTTTTTGAAAACCTCGGGAAGTTGGGATTTTAAGCTCATTCCAACGCCAACGAGGGCCGAGATTTTAGCAAGCGGGTAGCCTATTGCTTTGCTAACAAATGGAATGGTGCGCGAAGAGCGGGGGTTTGCTTCAAGAATGTAAATCTCACCGTCTTTTAGCGCAAACTGGACGTTTAAAAGCCCTACAACATCTAAAGCTTTTGCAAGAGCTTTCGTTTGGGTCTTTATTTGGTTTATAAGCTCTTCCTGAATCGTATATGGGGGGATGCTGGCTGCGCTATCGCCTGAGTGGATGCCGGCTTCTTCAATGTGTTCCATAACCCCGCCTATGAGGCAATCCTCGCCGTCTGAAATGGCATCAACATCGAGCTCTACGCTGTTTGATAAAAACTCGTCAATTAAGATTGGTCTTTGCTCGCTTACCTCGACTGCCTCTTTAAGGTAGTGAGAGAGTTCTTCTGAATCATGGATTATCCTCATGGCACGCCCGCCAAGGACGTATGAGGGACGAACCAAGATAGGAAAGCCCACCTCGTTTGCGCATCTGATGGCTTCATCGAGGTTTTTTGCCGTTTTGCTCCTTGGTTGACGAAAGCCCAAAGACTCAATAAGGTTTTTAAAGAGAGCTCTATCTTCTGCCAGGTCTATGCTTGAGGGCTTTGTGCCAAGGATGTTTACGCCGTTTCTTTCAAGCTCTAAGGCAAGCTTTAGCGGGGTTTGACCGCCAAATTGGATAAAAACGCCGTCGGGGGATTCTCTTCTTATGATATCTAAAACCCTCTCAATCGTTATTGGCTCAAAATAGAGTCTATCAGAGATGTCAAAATCCGTCGAGACCGTTTCTGGGTTGCAATTAAGCATGATGGTTTTTATCCCAATTTCTTTCAAAGCAAGACTTGCATGAACACAAGCGTAGTCAAACTCTATACCCTGACCTATGCGGTTTGGGCCACTGCCTATGATAAGGACCTTTTTCATACCATAAGGCTTTGGCGATACATTTCCCACTCAGAGGGGAATTTTTCCATACTTTGGCGAATAAGCCTTCCTGCAACTGCGCCAAGACCGCATATTGAAGTTGGCTGGATGTGTCTATTTACAAACTCAAGACCTTCCCAATCTTCAGCTGTGGCGGTTTTTGAATTTATTCGCTCTAATATTAGAGCTTGTTCGTGAGTGCCGACCCTGCAAGGGGTGCATTGCCCACAGCTTTCGTGTGCGTAAAATTGCGCAATCCAAAGACAGGCTTGGACTATGCTGTCTTCTTCCGTTAGCACTATGACAGTG
>JANWVD010000029.1 GCA_025057715.1 Aquificaceae bacterium
CTTAAACTCTATCTTTTAGAAAGAGGTTCTACAAAGCTAAGAGAATTTTCTATACCTGCGAGCTCGATAACTCCTCTTAATGATTATTGCGTTAAATTCCAAGTGGGAAATCTAAAGCCAGATACCCAGTATGTTTACATTTTTGAATACGACTCTTACAAAAAGGTCGGAAAGTTCAAAACCCTGCCCCAAAACCCGCATTCTATGAAAATCGCCTTTGTCAGCTGTCAAAACTTTGAAGATGGATATTACCCAGCTTATTACCACATCGCAATGGAAGACCTAAATTTCGTCCTCCATCTTGGCGATGTCATTTACGAAGCGATGTATAGTCCAAAAATCCCCCAGCGTGCGATAACTCTCCCCTCAGGTGCTAAATCCGCCATGAGCCTTGAGGATTATCGCTATTTATACCTTACCTATCTATCAGACCCTAACTTTCAGCTTGCGCGTGCTTCTCACGCTTTTATCCACACAATAGACGACCACGAATTTTACAACGACTACTACTTTGACTACTCAAAGGGCTTTTGGATATCCCCGAACTTCCCCCCTGAGGTCTCTTCAAATAAAGAGCTGGCGCTAACACTTTGGCAATACGCATTTAAGTGCTTTAAAGACTACATCCCATCTCGCATTAAGCTAAACCTCAGCTCTTCAAACCCGCTTGATTGGCTTTTGCTTTACCGCGATTTTAAGGCAGGAAGCTTCATGCACCTTATCGTGACTGATAATAGAACCTATAGGCAATCGCAATGCCCAGTAAGATTTCAATCCCCAGGTTGCGAAAGCCAGCAATACCATACCCTTCTTGGACAGCGTCAAAAGGAGTGGTTTCTTAATAAACTCACCAAAAAAGACGCCCGCTGGAAGATATGGGCAAATAGTGTCCAATTTTCAGAGAGCATCCTCGACGGTCTTTATGCAAGCACAGATGCCTGGAGTGGATACTTAAAAGAACGCAATGAAATCCTTGATGTCATATCTTCTCATACAGACTCAAATCTCATCATCCTCACAGGTGATAGACACGCCTTTGTTGCAAGTGAGGTCCAAAGAAAGTTTGGTAAAGACGAACGACCAATAGGCGCTGAATTCGTAACAGGCGCAATCTCTTCAATCAACGCTTCAGAGGGACTTTGGTTTAAACGCTCCTTTCCAAACTTGAAAAACGCTCTCGAATACGAGCGCTTTGAGCTAAGCTCAAACCCATGGTATCGTTATGTCAATCACACAGGCTGGGGCTATGGGCTTCTCTCCCTAAGCAAGAGCTTTGCAAACGTCCAATTTTACTTAGTAAACAAGTATTACGCCCACTCTGAAAGGCTTCTGGCAGGTTCATTCCTCTACGAGCCTAATAATGGTATAAAATAAAAACGCGCGCTTTCGCGCGCAAAGGATGGTTTTACTTTTATTACTATTCCCAATTATCGCTTATGCCAGCTGGGTTGCAAGCACCTATCCTATCTACCATATCCTAAAAGCCCTTGCCCCAAATGGCGTCGAGGTTAAGCTCCTCGCCGGCGGGATTAAGGACCCTCACCACTACGAGCTAAAACCATCTGATATAAAATTAGTCGGCGATAGCTCAAGATTCTTCCACCTAAACAGCGAGGCTTTTGAAAAAAATCTTGTTAAAACCTTCCCCGAAAAGTCAGTTGATTTATCCAAAAACCTTCAGCTAATTGATGGCAACGACCCGCATATCTGGTTATCCCCGCGTTCTTATCAAGACCTTGCAAAGTCAATTCATGCAAAGCTAATACAGCTAGATAGTGCCAACCGTCAACACTACGACAAAAAGCTCGAAGAGGTATTAAAAACCCTAAGGTCATTAGACTCTGAATATTCCAAAACCCTAAAAAACTGCAAAAGCAGAGTAATTCTATCAACCCACATGAGCTTTGCTTACATTGCAAGGGACTATGGCTTTAAAGCCATGGGGCTCTCTGGCGTCCATGCAGAAGCAGAGCCAAAGCCATCGCAAGCAAAGGTTTTAAAAGAAGCCAGGGCTTTGGGGGCTTCCTCTCTTTTTCATGAGCCTGGTGAGAGGGTTTTAGCAAAGCGTCTTGCACCTCACCTTCGCCCAATTGAAATAAACATCAGCTTAGCTGGTGAAGATTTATCTTCCATATTTTTATCAAATCTCAAAGCGCTCTCAACAGGTCTTGAATGTCAATAGTTTTAGATGTAAAATCCCTTACTTTCTCTTATCAATCCCGGCTAATTTTAAATAACCTGAGTTTTAATGTCAAAGAAGGTGAACATTTTTCCGTCCTTGGACCAAATGGCTCTGGTAAAACGACCCTTTTGAAACTTCTTACGCGAAGTCTTAAGCCAGAACGAGGAAAAATAAAACTCTTTGAAAAAGACATCGAAGTATTCAAAGATTGGCATCTCGTAGGCTATGTTCCGCAAACAATAGCAATAGAGAGCCTTCTATGTGCAAGCGTTTATGAGCTTCTTAAGGCTTCTGGAAAGCACTTCAAAGAACAGGTTGAGTTCTTACATCTTGAAAACATCCTAAATAGACCCTTTAAAAGCCTCTCGGGCGGTGAGCGCCAGCGGGTTTTAATAGCCATGGCTTTAAGCACAAGACCATCGTTGCTTATCTTAGACGAGCCAACCAACGGTCTTGACCCGCATGCAAGAGGGCATATCATCGAGCTTCTTCAAAGCATTGACAAAACACTTATCTTAGTATCACACGACATTGAGCTCGTTTTATCTTTAGCAAACAGAATGCTTTGCTTGCCTTCAGGTGAGGTTCTAACCCCTCCTGAATTTTTACTCATAAAGCGTCAGCTTTATGGCTTTCATTGATATAATTTCACAATGAAAGTTTATGTCAAACAGGTTGAAGACTTTCATTTCGTCGGTGTTGGGGATTTTGGTAAGGAGCTCCCAATAGACGCAGCTGCATATGTAGGTGGTAAAGGCAGGGGTTTTCGTCCCCCTGAGCTTTTGTTTCAGTCTCTTGCCGGCTGCGTCGGAATACATCTTCACGAAGCTCTAATCAAAGACGGAAAGTCCCCTCGCTCGATTGAGATTGAAACTGACGCAGAGAGAGTGACAGACTCTTATCCAAAGGTTTTTAAAAAAATCTTCCTTAAAGTTAAGTTATCTGGTAATTTATCAATCCAAGATGTTGAAAGTGCAATGAAAAAAACCATCTTTGACCCGGGAACTTGCTCAATTGCATACATGATTAACCTCATTGCCCCTATCGAGTATTCCATAGAGCTAAAGGAGTGAGTCATGTTTAAAAAGCTCCTTGTTGCAAACAGGGGTGAGATTGCTTGCAGGGTTATAAGAGCCTGTAAGGAGCTTGGTATATCAACAGTTGCTATATATCACGAAAGCGAGCCAACTGCAAGGCATGTAAAGATGGCTGATGAAGCCTATATGATAGGCACTTCCCCTCTTGATACTTACCTTAACGCAGAGCGCATCGTAGATTTAGCTCTTCAAGCAAATGTCGATGCAATACATCCCGGATACGGCTTTTTGGCTGAGAACGAGCATTTTGCAAAGCTTTGCGAAGAGCGCGGGATAGTTTTTGTCGGTCCTCATTGGAAGGTCATTGAGCTAATGGGTGATAAAGCCCGTTCAAAGGAGGTTGCGAAGCGCGCTGGGCTTCCGACAGTCCCCGGTAGCGATGGAATTTTAAAAGACGACATTGAAGCCCTTCAGGTTGCGAAGTTTGTCGGCTTTCCAGTTTTGTTAAAGGCTTCAGCAGGTGGCGGTGGTCGTGGGATAAGAATCTGCAGAGACGAAGAAGAGCTTCGCAAAAACTTTGAAAGTGCCTCAAGAGAAGCAGAAAAAGCCTTTGGACGTGGTGATTTGCTTCTTGAGAAGTTTATAGAAAACCCTCATCACATAGAGTTTCAGGTCCTTGGTGACAAGTATGGCAATGTCATACACCTTGGCGAACGCGATTGCTCTATTCAAAGGCGCAATCAAAAGCTCGTTGAGTTTGCCCCATCCTTGCTTTTAACCCCCGGTAAAAGGGCATACTATGGCGAACTTGTCGCAAAAGCTGCAAAGGAAATTGGCTATTATTCCGCTGGCACGATGGAGTTTGTTGCAGACGATAGTGGAAACCTCTACTTTATAGAGATGAATACAAGAATTCAGGTCGAGCATCCAATAACTGAGATGATAACCGGCGTTGACATAGTCAAATGGCAAATCCGCATAGCCGCAGGCGAAGAGCTTCGCTATAAGCAAGAGGATATTAAATTTAATGGCTATTCAATAGAGTGCAGGATAAATGCCGAAGACCCAAAGAAAAACTTCGCCCCAAGCATCGGCGTCATAGAGCGCTATTATCCCCCCGGCGGCTTTGGTATAAGGGTTGAACATGCAGCGTCAAGGGGATATGAAATAACCCCGCATTATGATTCCATGATTGCAAAGCTAATTGTCTGGGCACCTCAGTGGGAAGTTGCAATAGACCGCATGAAAGCAGCGCTTGAAACTTATGAAATCACTGGTATTAAAACCACCATTCCATTGCTAACCAAAATCATGCAAGAGAAGGACTTTCGAAGCGGCAAGATTAGCACTAAATACCTCGATGAACATCCAGAGCTCTTTGATTACGAAGAGCTTATGCAAAAAGAGGATTTTGTTGCTTTTATTTCTGCTGCTATAGTTGCATTTCATGGGCTTTAATCTGGAGGTTAAAGTATGCTGTTAGAAGAACTTCAAGAAAGGCTAAAAAATTCAAGCACCAAGAAAAAGATTCTTATCACTGACCTAACGCCAAGGGATGGTCAGCAATGCAAGCTCGCAACGAGGGTGAAAACAGACGATTTATTGCCCCTTTGCGAAAAGCTTGACAAGGTTGGTTTTTACGCCGTTGAGGTTTGGGGCGGTGCTACGTATGACGTTTGCCTTAGATACTTAAAAGAAGACCCATGGGAGCGTCTAAGGCGCATCAAAGAAGTTATGCCAAATACCAAGCTGCAGATGCTCTTTAGAGGTCAAAACATCGTCGGATATAAGCCAAAGTCCGATAAGCTTGTTTATAAATTCGTAGAGCGCTCTATTGCAAATGGTATTACTGTTTTTCGCGTCTTTGACGCTCTAAATGATAATAGAAACATCCAAACTGCCGTAAAAGCTATCAAAGAATTCGGCGGGGAAGTTCATGCAGAGATTAGCTACACAAGAAGCCCCGTCCATACTGTTGAAAAGTGGGTGAGTTATGCGCTTGAAATCGCCGAAATGGGTGCAGATTGGCTCTCTTTCAAAGATGCAACTGGCATCATAATGCCCCTAGAAACATACGATATTATTAAGCGCATAAAAGAGGAAACTGGCGGGAAGCTGCCGGTTTTATTACATAACCACGATATGAGCGGAACGGCAATAGTTAACCATATGATGGCAATCCTTGCCGGCGTTGACATGGTCGATACGGTGCTCTCACCTCTCGCCTTTGGCTCTTCTCATCCAGCCACTGAGTCCGTCGTTGCCATGCTTGAAGGTACCCCGTTTGATACGGGCCTAGACCTTAGGCTAATTGAAGAGTGCGCCCAAATAACAAAAGAAATTCGTAAAAAATATCGCCAATACGAAACTGAGTATGCGGGCGTTAACGCGAAGGTTTTAATACACAAAATCCCAGGTGGGATGATTTCAAATATGGTCGCGCAGCTCGTTGAGGCAAACGCAGTTGATAAGCTCGAGATGGCGCTTGAAGAGGTTCCCAATGTTGAAAGAGACCTTGGTTATCCTCCTCTTCTTACACCATCCTCTCAAATAGTCGGCGTTCAGGCAGTTCTAAATGTGATTTCTGGCGAAAGATACAAAACAATCACCAAGGAAGTAAGGGACTATGTCGAGGGCAAATACGGCATGCCGCCAGGCCCCATAAGCCAAGAGCTTGCAGATAAGATACTTGGGCAAGGTGTTAGACCAGACTTTTCCACCCGCGCTGCTGACTTAGCAGACCCTGAAGATTTTGAAAAAGCAAAGGAAGAGGCTAAGGCAGTCCTTAAGCGCGAGCCAACGGATGAAGAGACTTTGCTCTTTGCCCTCTTCCCTATGCAAGCAAGGGACTTTCTAACCTCGGATAAAAAACCAGAAGAGCCAAAAGCCCCGTTAGAGGCTACTCAGGTTCAGCAAGGCTCTGCACCTACCGAGTTTGAGGTTATTTATCATGGCGAGCGCTTTAAGGTAAAGCTCGAAGGCGTAAGCGCTCAAGTAGAGCCTAATAAACCTCGTAAATACTATCTTCGTATTGACGGAAGGCTCGAGGAGGTCCAGCTCTTTGTAAAAGAAGAAGCAACCGGGATTAAACCCCAGATTCAACAATCCTCTCGTCAAAGAGCTTCCCAGATAGGTGACGCAACAGCCCCAATGCCGGGAAGGGTCGTAAGAATCTTGGTAAAAGAGGGTGAAAGCGTAAAAGAAGGGCAAACCATACTCATAGTTGAAGCTATGAAGATGGAAAACGAGATACATGCGCCAATAAGCGGGGTTGTAGAAGCCATATTTGTAAAGCCCGGGGATAATGTTACGCCAGACGATGCGCTTTTGAGAATACGCCCCTTAGAAGAGCCTCAATACGGCTAAATTTTTATCTAAGGAGGTGTTAAAATGAAGGTGCTAACTGCCGTTTTGGCGTTTATTGGTTTTTGTCTCTCTTCGGATGGGGAGACGATTTTTAGAAATTCCTGCATTGGGTGTCATCAAGAAAACTCTAAAAAACCGCTTTCTTACCTAAAGCAAAAATACAGAGGTAGGTCTTTGGAAGTTGTCCAGCTTGCCAAAAATTGCCCATGGGGCAAAAACCTATCCGAGCTTGAAATTGAGCTTGTGAGTAAATGGCTTGCTAACGAGCGCTAAATGATACCATACGACAAAGCCCTTGAGCTCGCGCTCTCTTGCGTTTCCAAACCTTTGCCTACTGAGCGTGTGCTTCTTTTAGATGCCATTGACAGGGTTTTAGCTTCTGATATTTACGCAAATAGGGACTTTCCTGCCTTTGACAATAGCGCCATGGACGGGTTTGCAATCAGAGCAGCCTCTTGGGATAAAGAGCTAAGGCTTGTGGGCGAGATTGCAGCAGGGGAGCATAAAGAGATTTATCTAAACTCTGACGAAGCTATCAAGGTGTTTACAGGCGGTGCAATCCCGTCAGGTGCTGATTGCGTTGTTCGGGTTGAGGATGCTGTTTTGGATGGAAATACTTTAAAAGTTTTAAAAAAACCAGCTGTAGGTCAAAATATCCGCAAGAAAGGCGAAGAGTTAAAATTAGGCGAGCTCGTTTTAAAAAAGGGAACGCATTTAAGAGCTTATGAAATTGGTCTTATTGCTGGGTTTGGGATTCCAGTTATTGAAGTTTATCAAAAGCCGGTCGTTGGTGTTTTATCAACCGGTGATGAAATATTAGACCTCGGGGAGCAAATTACAAAACCAACGCAGATTAGAAGCACAAATAACTATGCCCTTGTTGCAAGACTCTCTCAAATTGGTGCATCTACCTTACACTTTGGGATATTTCCAGACATTAAAGAGCAAATTGCCAAAGCTGTAGAGCTCGCGCTTTCAAGATGTGATGTAGTTATCACAACCGGCGGGGTATCTGCTGGGGAAAAAGACTTTGTAAAGGAAATTATTAAAGACCTTGGGCTTGAGCTTGTTTTTCATAAACTTTTGGTAAAGCCGGCAAAGCCAGTCTTACTTGCTAAAGGCAAAGATAAGCTCCTCTTTGGTCTTCCTGGGAATCCCGTTTCTTGTTTGATGGCGCTTGATGTTTTAGTAAAGCCGGTTTTATTAAAGCTCTCAGGTAGAGAAGACTATCTTCCAAAGTTTGAAGTAGCGACCTTAAAAAGGGCTTTTAAACGCTCAGATGCACAAAGGCGGGAGTTTTTAAGAGGTGTTTGCTGGAGCGATTCAGGAAAGCTATTTTGTGATTATTCTGATAAAACGCAGTCTCATATGCTTAGCTCTTACATTGATGCTAATTGTTATGTTATTGTCCCGGAGGGAGTTTCCTCTCTTGAGGAGGGCCAGAAGGTAGAGATTCTGAGGTTTTAAGTTTGTTAGGGGCTGTGAAGAAAGCAATTGCGCCCATTAGAAATCCTATACCAATCAAAATGGCGCCAAGACCAAATAGTATAAGCAAGGCAGTCCCAAT
>JANWVD010000002.1 GCA_025057715.1 Aquificaceae bacterium
GGACCCGTGTATTCGGTGTTGGAGGAATTTTACCTTGGAAAGTAGTTGGAGCTATGAGAGCTCAGGCGTTAGCAGAGGGAGGGCTTCTGAGTTAATTAAATACATCTTCGAAAAAACTCGCGATAGCGAGGTTTTGTTAAAAGGAAGTTTCGCAAGTGGGGTTAGAGTAGGGGGATTTAAAAAGCCCGTGGTTATGATGAGTGCCGACGGCGTTGGCACAAAGCTCATTCTTGCCCAGAGGTTTGGTATGCACAAAGAGGTCGGCATAGACTTAGTTGCGATGAACGTCAACGATGTTTTAGCAAGCGGCGCGGTCCCGTTTTGTTTTGTAGATTACATAGCCACTGGCAGGATAGATACTTCTGTTTTAAAGAAGGTTATAGACGGCATTATCTATGCGTGTGAAGAAGCCGGGGTTTTGTTAGTAGGTGGAGAAACGGCTGAGATGCCCGATTTTTACAAAGAGGACACTTACGACCTTGCTGGCTTTTGCGTGGGCTTTTGCGAAGAGGACGAGCTTTTAAATCCGGCAAATGTAAAGCCCGGAGATGTCATTATTGGGCTTAAGTCAAGCGGATTTCATAGCAACGGTTTTAGTTTAATTAGGAAAGTGATTGACTCTGCTAAGATTGATTTAAATTCAAGGCTGGATTTTTGCGATAGCTCTTTGGCAAAAGAGGTTTTAAAGCCAACGAGGATTTATGTTAAAGATATTCTTTCACTTGCCGAGATTAGACTCAAACCAAAGTCCATGGCTCATATCACTGGCGGTGGAATTAGAGAAAATATAGTTCGGGCAATTCCAGAGGGTCTAAGGGCAATCGTGGATACAAAGAGCATTCCGGAAAACCCGCTATTTAGCTGGTTTGAGAGCCTTGGTTTAGTCTCTCGCGACGAGATGTTTAAAGTTTTCAACATGGGCGTTGGTTTTTGTGTTATAGTAGATAGTCAGAGTGTGAGGGAGATTTTGCTTACTTTAAAAGATGCCTTTGTGCTTGGAAGGGTAGAAGAAGGAAGTCGGGATGTCGCCCTTGTTTAAGTTCCTCGTGTTAGTTCTTGTCCTCTTAAATGTCTCTTTGGCTCGCACCATAGCTGGCGTCAAAGTCGAAGGCAACAGATTCTTGCCGGATGACGCCGTGCTTGGACTTTTTGATATAAAGGTAGGAAGCGAATATAACGCAGAGCTCATTCGCGAGAGCGTAAGAAGAGCCTATAAAAGCGGTCTATTTGACAAGATAGAGGTTTATGAAAAAACAGAGGATGCAAGGGTTTTCATAACGTTCTTAGTCTCTGACTTACCGGTCATATACAAAATTGAATTTCAAGGCAATAGGAAGATAAAGCGTGACGAGCTTGAAAAGCGCATAGGCGTAGAGACTGAAGCCGGAAAGGTTGACCCGCAAGAGTTAATCAAGGGCTTTACCTCAGGACCAGCCATTGAAGAAAGGCTCGAGATTCAAAGACGCTTGCGCCTTGGCAGGGTGTTATCGTTTGAGGAGCTCGAGGTTTTAAGAAGGCGCATAATCGAGGCTTACGCCAAGGAGGGTTATCAGGACACCTCTGTTCGCTACGAGCTTGTGCAGAGAAAGGGTGCTTCCAAGGTCGTTTTCTATATCACAGAAGGTCAACCGAGCTCCGTTGGTCAAGTTACCTTTCGTGGGAATAAGAGCTTTAGCTCCTCCAAGCTCTTGAGTCTTATGCAAATTAGAAACCCAAATCCTCTGTTTTTACGCTTTAGCACACCCTTTAGCGAAGAGGTCTTGAAAGAAGATGTTGCAAAGCTCCAGGAGTTTTACCGCTCGGAGGGCTTTCTTGAGGCAAGGGTTAGCTATAGCTTAAGTAAAACCGGCAATACCTTTTCCCCCGTGATTGAAATAGAAGAAGGACCGCGCTACAAGCTTGGCGAGGTTAGCTTCAGCGGTGTCACTCTCTTTGGAAAAAGGGAGCTCGTCGGAAGGCTGTTAGATACAAACCCCGGTGGGTTTTATAGAAAGGATGTTGTCTCTTCCTTAGTTTCGCAAGTTAAAAGCAGGTATAACGCCATTGGCTTTGCCCGTGCCAATGTTGCAGAAGAGTTAAAAATAGACCCCGAGAAAAAAAAGGTTGACATAAGAATACTCGTGGAGGAGGGCGAGCCAGTTTATGTTCAAAGAATAGATATTCAGGGTAATTATGAAACGAGAGATTATGTGATTAGACGCGAATTAAGGGTGCAAGAAGGCGAGCTATACATTGAAAGAGATATATCTCGCTCTAAAAGCAGGGTTTTTAATTTAGGATACTATCAAGACATCGTTATAGAACCTTTTGAGTTTTCGCCGAAGGGTGTTGACCTTAGTGCGAGGGTCAGAGAGCGTTTCACTGGTCAATTTTCTGTCGGGCTTGGGTATAACCAAATTACGGGCATCTCTGGTTTTGTCTCTCTTAGAAAGGGTAACTTCTTAGGCATGGGGGATATAGCAAGCGTCTCTCTCTCGTATGGTGGTAAGTATCGCGATAATTCAGTTTCTTACACAAGAAAGTGGTTTTTGAGAAAACCGTTTGACCTAAGCGGGACAATCTTTGACAAAAAGCTCGAGCTTGATACCTATACCGTTGTCAGGACTGGGGCGGAGGTAAGTCTTTCTCGCGAGCTCGCTGAGTTTTGGCGGGTGAGCTTTGGTTTAAATGCCCAGAGGGTTGAGTATTCCCGCATATCACCGCTTGCCTCAATTTTAATAAGACAACAAGAAGGAGAGCGTCAATCAAGAAAGTTTTTTACAACTATCTCAAGAGACACTCGCGATAATTACCTTTTCCCAACTCAAGGCAGCTTTTCAGAGGCATCTTACTCAGTCGGCGTTGGGTTGCTCGGTGGTGATGAAAAGTTTAACAAGTTAGTGCTGTCCCATCAAAGCTTTCTAAAAGACAGACTTCTCCATAGTGGTTTTGTCTTTTCTATCAAGGGCTTGGTAGGCATTGCAGAACCTTATGATAATAAGGTCTTACCCCTCGATGAGCGATTTTTCGTAGGCGGGGACTTCTCGGTAAGGGGCTATAAATACGGCTTTGCCGGTCCTGTTGACCCAAACACCTTAGAGCCAATTGGTAGCAAGAAGCAGTTTTTCGTGTCTGGTGAGATGTTGCGTCCTTTTTACAAAAACTTAGTGTATGGAGCTGTCTTTTACGACGTTGGTCTTGGTTTTAATAGCTGGGAGGAGCTAAAAACTCAGAACCTAAGAGGCGGCTATGGCGCAGGGCTTAGATTTATCACCCCACTTGCGCCAATAAAAATAGACTACGCTTTCAAAACTAAGAAAGTCCCAGGTGATGTATCTCGTAGTCGTATCCATTTTGTGTTAGGATTATTCTTCTAATGAAGTTATCAAGGGCTTTAACCATAGCCGGTTCTGATAGCAGCGGCGGCGCGGGTATTCAAGCTGACCTAAAGACCTTTTCCGCGCTTGGCGTTTATGGCATGAGCGCGATTACCTGCATAACGGCACAAAATACAACGGGCGTCTTTAACACTCACGAAGTTCCGCCTAACGTAGTTTATGACCAAATAAAAGCGGTTTACGAAGATATCGGCGTTGATGCGCTTAAAACCGGCATGCTCTACAGCGCAGAGACGATAAAAGCAGTCGTAAACGCAGTCTTAAACTTAGGTCTTCAAAACCTTGTCGTAGACCCGGTCATGCGGGCAAAGTCAGGCGATTCACTCCTTAAAGACGACGCAAAATCTGCGCTGATTCAAGAGCTCTTTCCCCTTGCGCTTTTAGTTACACCAAACATCCCCGAAGCAGAAGAGCTCTCTGGCATGAAGATAAAGACTATAGAGGATATGGAATGCGCCTGTAAGCTCATACACGAGAAGGGCTGTAAAGCCGTGATTGTAAAAGGTGGACACCTAAGCTCTTTAGATGAAGCCATAGATGTTTTCTTCGACGGACAGGAGCTCCACCACTTTACCTCGCCCTTTATTGATAGTAAAAATACCCACGGCACTGGCTGCACCTTCTCTGCTGCTATAACTGCTTTTTTAGCAATGGGTCAAGAGCTAAAGCAGGCAATTAAGGAAGCCAAGCATTACACCCATGGAGCCATAGAGCACTCTATCGGTATAGGAAGTGGACACGGACCTTTAAACCACTTTTGGCACTTTTACTTCAACACATAAGCGACGGCGATTGCATAATCACCGTCGTGAGATATCGAGACTTTGATTCTATACTCCTCTCTCCCTTTGATTCTCAAAACTGGCTCTCCCTCCGGTCCTTTTGTTATCTCTATGTCTCTTAATCTTAGCTTTGTTCCATTATGTGCGTAAAATGCTTTGAAAACTGCCTCCTTGCAAGCCCATCTTCCGGCTAAACACACATCTGGATTTGCTCGTAAAAAACACAGCCTTAATTCTTCGTCTGAAAACACCCTTTTTAAGAACCTTTCGCCGTGCTTTTCAATAGCTTTTCTGAACCTTGGGACATAAACAATATCAACACCTACCATTTTAAAATTAAACAATGAAAGAGAGCAAAATCTTTCTCATTGGCTTTATGTGCTCCGGTAAATCAAGCTTGGCATCTAAGCTTTCAAGAGCTCTTAGGTGGAGGCATGTTGATACGGACAGAGAAATCGAGAAGCTAACGGGCAAAGCTATAGCTCAAATTTTTAAACAAGAGGGTGAAGCATTCTTCAGGCAGCTCGAGCTGAATGTGCTTTCAGAGATAGCCAAGCACGAAAAGATTGTCGTAAGCACTGGCGGTGGTCTTGGAGCAAATAAGGAAGCGCTTAAGATAATGCTAAGTAGCGGCTTTGTTGTTTGGCTAAAGATAGATTTTGAAACATTTATCTCCCGATGTTTTCAAACTAACAGACCGCTTCTTTCGCTAAGCAAGGATGAGCTAAGAGAGCTTATGATAAAGAGAAACGAGACTTACAAACTCGCACATCTAACCTTAGATGCTTCAAAGACTCTAAATGAGCTTGCTTCAGAGCTACTTCATTGCCTCGACGGCGTTTGTAATGTCAATGAGCTCGGAAGTAATTGATTCCTGGCGGGCTTTATTGAAAATTAAAGTCCAGGTTTTTATAAGCTGGTCTGCGTTTCTTGTTGCATTGTCCATAGCAAGCATTCTCGCAAGATGCTCTGCTGCGCTTGATTCGAGTAAAGCTCTGTAGATTTGATAGTTAAGATAGAGCTCTATAAGTCTGTTTAGAAAATCCTCTAAGTCTCCTTCAAAATCGTAAGTGAAATCCTCCTTGCTCTCTGGAGGCTCGAGCGGTAAGAACTTCCTAACCATCGGCTGGAAGCTTGCTCTTGTGATAAGCTCGTTTCCGACCGTAAAAGCTGCGTCTGAGTTACCCTTTAAAAACCTATCGCGCAATAGTTCGCCGACCTGCTTTACAGCCTCGAAATTGACCTCCTTTTTGACCACTTCCTCGAGCTTTAGCACGACCTGCTTTCCGCGCTTTGATAGACCCTGAATCGCTTTTCTGCCAATCAAGATAAGGCTTACATCCCTTCCTAAAGAAGCATGCTCTTTCGCGAGCTCCTCTGCACGCTTTATCACGGCGGAATTAAAAGCCCCAGCAAGACCCCTATCTGCGCTTATCACAATCAAGTCAACCCGCCTTATCTCTCTGACCTCAAACATTGGGTTTTCCTTAACACCTTCGTGCGAGGCAACGGCGTTTACCATGTTATAAAGGTTGTCCGAATAGGGTCTTGAGGAAAATATGAGCTCTTGAGCCCTTCTTAGCTTCGCGGCTGAAACCACCTTCATGGCTTTGGTTATTCGCCTTGTATTTTTAATACCCTGAATCTTCCTACGAATTTCCCTCGGCGAGAGTTTTGGCATAAAATTATTATAAACGCGCTTCGCGCAATGAAACCATTTGGCGAACTTTCACGCTTTAGGTCCTGGGCTCAGCGCTTTAAGGAAGAATTTAGCCCACCAGATGCCCAAAGGTTTGAAAAGGCTCTTGAGGCAATGCGCTTTGGCGGGCGCAAAGAGCGCCTCTTAGATGAAAGGGTATATTACTGGACAAACTTCTGCGCTGAATACACCTATAGGCTCTTTAACTCCTTTAAGGACCTAAACGACAACGAGCTTTGTTTTGTCTTTTATGCCCTTGGCAAGCTCTTAGTGCCGCTCTTTCTTCACGAGCGCGGCGTTTGCTCTGAAGCATTTTCCAAGCTTTCCAAAGACGAGCAAGAAAAAGCCGTCTTAGAAGAGCTAAACTCTTTGCTTGAAAACCAAATCATAGGCATTTTGCAATCCTTGCCTTATCTTAATCTAAACTCCAGTAAAAACCCCCCCTGATTGGCAAAAGCCTTGGTTTCCCAACCGTGAAGATTTGCTATGTGCTTAACAACAGAAAGACCAAGGCCCATACCAGATTG
Organism: Aquificaceae bacterium; assembly: GCA_025057715.1. GTDB lineage: Bacteria > Aquificota > Aquificia > Aquificales > Aquificaceae > JANWVD01. The sequence goes on from JANWVD010000002.1 coordinate 6,386, forward strand.
CTTTTTAGAATAATACGGCTCAAAAATGAGCTCTTCTTCCCCCTCTTCTATCCCAGCTCCGTCGTCTTTGTATGTAATTCTTGTTTCAGAGAGCTCTATTAAAACGCTCCTTGCACCCCATTCAACGCTGTTATTTAAAAGGTTCAAAAAGAGGTCTCTTAATAGTCTTCTATCTGCTTTTAGGGTAATATCTCCATTTATACTCAAAGAGATATCTGGATAAAGGGTTAAAAATTCTTTTAAGAAAGCGCTCAGACTAACCTCTTCGGGATTTATTTCTATATTATCAGAAAGCTGAGAAAACTGACTTGTGGTCTTGCTTATTCTGTCAATCTCGTCAATTAGGAATTTTATAGTCTCTTTTAGCTCCTGTTTTTGCATGAGCTTTTCAAGATTTAAGCGAATGGGAGTTAGCGGGTTTTTAATCTCGTGCGCTATTCTTTTGACCGCGTATTGCCAGGTTTTGAATCTCTCTGCGAGCAAAACAGGCTCAAGGTCCTCGTAGACCTCTACCTCTGCCTCCCCTATCCGCGTTTTTTGTATGTGGACGTTTGGTTTTAGACTGAGCTTTTTAAAAGCCCTGTTTTCCAAGGTTTGTCCATCAGGTGAGGAGTATCTTATCCCAACAGGCAATGCGTCAAAGATGTCTTTTAAGATAATCCTCTCTTTTTCAATCTTCTCGTAAAGTCTTTTCAGTTCTTGTTTCATCGTTATGAAGCTCTCAGATAGCTCCTGTATCTCGTCTGAGGTTTTCGCGGGTTCTAAGTTTATGTCAAAATTTCCTCTTGAGAGTTCTCTTGCTCTTATCGTGAGTCTTTCTATTGGCGTGCTAACGTGTCTTGCAATTAGGTTTCCAAGCCAAACTGCGCTAATAAACGAAATAAACGCAAGTAAAACTACAAATTGAAGATAGACCCCGCTTATGATATCGCGAGCTTTTAACATGGCGCGCAAATTTATGGCGGTTTTATGAGTATTCATAGCCTGATGCCAAGCTGGATGAGAGCTCTCAATTGTTTGAGTTAACGCTTTAGCAGATTCTGCAACGTGCTTTAACTGGCTGCTAACCATTGTTTTCGTAGATTGCAATAAGATTATCGCGGTTGCAATTTGCAAAAATATCAAGGGAACTACTACGTAGATACTAATCATGGTAGTCAGCTTCTTTCTTAGCTTGCCCTTTTGAATTAGGTAGGTCTTTATTGCTTTTCTGAAAAAGACCGTAAGCGCAACAATCAGGATAAGAATGTCAAGGTTTATAACGAGAAGAACCAAAGGATAGCCGACAGGCCATATGGTTCTTAAATTGTCTAAAAAGGCTACATTTATGCCTATGAAAACAAACAGGAAGAGAAAAAAAGGCAGAAAAAGCCTCAATCCTGGTCCTTGTGCTGGTGCTTTACCACCTCTCCTTCTGACCAGTAGATTGCCATTTCTGCTATGTTCGTTGCGTGGTCTGCCATGCGCTCTAAGTTTTTAGCAATGAAAGATAGGTGTATGGAGCGCTTTATGTTTCTAACATCCTCAAGCATGTATGTTATTAGCTCTCTTTGGAGCTGGACGTAAAGCTCGTTGATTATGGCATCTTTTTCAATCACTTTGCGCGCAAGCGCGGTATCGCGTTGGAAGAAGCTAAGAACGGAGTCCTCTATCATGCTTTTGACATTCGCAGACATGAGATTTAGGTTTACATAGGGCTTTAAAGGTGGCTCTTGCGCAAGCAATATAACCCTGTTTGCTACATTTTCTGCCTCGTCTCCGATTCGCTCGAGGTCGGATACGGCTTTATAAATCCCCATGATTAGCCTAAGGTCTATTGCTTCAGGTTGGTAAAGTGCGACCATCCTTATGCATCTTCTTTCGACCTCTACCTCCATTGAGTCAATGTTGTCGTCGGCTTTTATCACCTCGCTTGCAAGGTCTGTGTCGTGTCTGTTCATGCAGTCAATTGCCTTTTCTACCGCTTCTTTGACGGCTCCAGCCATTTTAAGGACCAAGCTTTTGGTCTCTTCGAGTTCTTGATGTAGCTTCACTTTCTTTTCCCTCCTTTATAGTATTTTAACAGGTGGAGATAGAAAGCTGGCTTAAAAAGTGGGCTTTTGACCTGCCTCGCACGCTTGAAGATTTAAGCTCCATGATTGAGCGTTGCGAGTCTTTGAAAGAGCTTAACGAAAGAAGGTTTGCCCTGCTCGTTAACATCCTTGAGAACTCTTCGTGCTTGAGGAGCTTTCTTCTGAGAAATCCTTGCGAGTTTATGCAAAGCATTCAAAACCTTTGGTATTTGGTGAAAACAAAAGAAAGATACCTCTTAGAGCTAAGAGAGATGACTAAAGATATCTCCAATGACCAAGAGTTTATCAACGCCCTATCTTACTATCGTCATAAAGAACTCTTAAGAATCTTTTCCAAAGAGTTTTTGAACGTCAGGCCGCTTAAGGAAATACTTTCTGAATACTCTGCCTTGCCGGATGCGATGCTCGAGCTTTGCTACGAAAGGGCGCTTTCGCAGATGGTTTTATCCTACGGTGAGCCGTTAAATAGCGATGGGAGCGCTGCTACGGGCTGTATCATCGCCCTTGGTAAACTCGGAAGCAACGAGCTTAATTACTATTCTGACATAGACCTTATGTTTCTATATTCCTCCTCCGATGGTAAAGCCGGGAGGTTAACCCTCACGGAATTTTTCTCCGGAGTTTTTCAAAGGGTGGTTAAGTTTATATCCACTCCCAGTCAAAACGGAGCTCCTTTTATTATAGACCTTGAGTTAAGACCATTTGGTAAGTCTGGTCCTGTTTGCGTCTGTCTTGAATCCGCAGAGCTCTATTATGAATCTCAGGCTCGGCAGTGGGAGAGGTTTGCGCTTCTTCGTGCGCGCCATTGTGCTGGTGATAAAGGTCTGTTTGAGCGCTTTAATGCGCTCGTTCGCGAGCCTTTTGTTTTCAGAAAGAGTATTGACTATCAGATTCTTGACGAGATAAGGCTTTTAAAATCCCAGCTTCAGCTCACTTCCAAAAAGCGTTCCGAGCATTGGGATGTCAAATTAGGCGCTGGAGGTATAAGAGAGCTCGAATTTGCCCTTCAGGCGCTTGTTTTGCTCCTTGGCGGTAAAGACCCGTTCTTGCGCGAAAGCAACACCTTTGGAATAATTTGGCGGCTTATGCAAAAAGGCATTCTTTCCCCGATAGAGTCAAAAGAACTCGAAGAATCCTACGAGTTTTTAAGAAAGGTAGAGCATAGGATTCAGCTGTCTAATTGCACCCAGACTCACAAGCTCGTTGACATTCCTTTAGTTTCGCGCTCGATGCTTATAACTAACGAGGAGTTTTCGGAAAGGCTTTCCTATGCCAAATCTGTAATTGAGAGATTTTTTAGCTCCGCTTTGCCGCAGTCTTCTCAGATTGACGGCTTTGATGGGGCTTTGCTTTTTGAAGATTTTAGTGCTTGTGCTGATTTTCTCTCTTCCATGGGATTTTCGTTGCCTGAGAGTATTTGCAGGAGCTTATTTAAGCACCTTAAAGAACTCTCTTTTAAAGACAGAGAGAGCTTTGTCCCAACCCTTAGAAGGCTTTTGGGGATTTTAAGCAAGGCGCCAGAGCCAAATACGGCTTTTTCAAACTTTGATATGTTTTTTTCAAACCCCTCTGGCAAGAGGATACTGCTAAGTGATAGCAAAGCAGACTTTCTCCCCGGTCTTTGCGGGGTTTTTTCCACCTCGCAGTATCTTTCGCTGCTGATTGCCAAATTTCCAGACCTCGTTGAAGACGTTTTAACGCTTTATCAAGACTTTCCGTCAACTAATGAGCTCGAAAGCGAGTTTAGCAGGCTTTGCCTTCGTCAAAGCATCGAGGGCGCGCTAAGGAGGTTTAAAACGCTTTGGGAGATTAGACTATCGCTTCTCTATTCTTTCAAAGCCCAAAGCGGGGATGCCCCTCTTAGACCTTTTTTAAGAGCTCTGTCGGACGTTGCGGATTTTATCTTGAGTAAGGTTATGCAAATAACTGGTGCAAGTAGCGAGCTCGCACTTATCGCCCTTGGTAAGTTAGGCGGCAAAGAGTTAGGGCTTGGCTCTGACGTGGATATAGTTTTCTTAAGCCCCGATGGTGATGAAAAGAGTCAAAGACTTGCCCAAAGCGTTGTCTCTTGGCTTGTAAAGCATACATCTGACGGGTATTTGTATCAGGTTGATTTAAGGCTTCGCCCCATGGGCAATAGTGGAATGCTTGCCCCAAGCGTCGAGTTTGTTAAAAGCTACTTTAAAAATAGCGCGCGAGCTTGGGAGTTTCTTGCTTGGAGCAGGGCAAGATTTATCTCAGGAAGGGAAGATTTATGGGAAGAGCTAAAGCCATATCTTAAGCGTCCCGGTCTAACTAAGGAAGAAAAGTCTGAGGTATTGCAAATTAGGCAAGAGCTTATTACCAAGGTCAAGAAGGGGGATTTTGACATAAAGCTATCGCCCGGGAGTTTAATAGACGGTGAGCTTGCAACCCAGGCTTTGCTTCTTGAGACGGGTCTAAGTGAGAGCTCTACCCTCGGGGCTTTTGAGCTGCTTGGCAAAAACTTAGAATGCGCGAAGCGCGCTTATGAATTTTTAAGAAAAGTAGAGATTGCCCAAAGGCTCTCAAGCGGGCTTGGCTCTAAGTCCAAGAGGGGACAGATTGCCCTCTTGATGGGTCTAAGTCAGGAGGAGCTTGATAAATCTTTACAAAGTGCAAGGGAGTGTTTGCAGGAATTTTTCAGTTCGGTGTTTGGCGAATGATTAGACCGTCCTTGACCTCTATGATTCTGGTGGTGTGGCGAGTTAGTTCAAGTTCGTGAGTTACCATGAGTATGGTTGTGCCAAGCTCGTTGACCTTTTTAAATATCTCCATCACCCGCTGGGTGTTTTTGCTATCGAGGCTGCCGGTTGGCTCGTCTGCGAGCAAGAGCTCGGGATTATTGATAAGCGCCCGCGCTATGGCGGTGCGCTGCATCTCGCCCCCCGAGAGCTGATATACGCGCCTATTTATTTTCTCTTTTAGACCGAGGAATTCAATCAGCTGCAATGCTCGCTCTTTGATTTCCTTTTGGTCTTTGTTGCTTTTTAGCGCTGGCAGCATCACATTTTCAAGAAGCGTAAATTCAGGTAAAAGAAAGTGAAACTGAAACACAAAACCTAAGTGCTTATTTCTTAGATAGCTGAGCTTGGATTTTTTTGAAAAGTCAACTTTTTGCTCAAGAAGATGCACCTCGCCTTCGGAAGGTGCGTCCAAAAGCCCGGCAATATATAGCAAAGAACTCTTTCCAGAGCCGCTTGCACCAAGAATTGCGACAAATTCGCCTCTATTTATGGTCAAATCTATTCCTTTTAGTATCTCCTCGCTTCCTATTTTTTTCTTAATCCCCGTGAGGGTTAGAATCCTCATTGGCTTCTAAAGATGTCAACCGGGTTTAGACTACTTGCTCTGTATGCTGGATATATGCTCGCTATAAGCGAGAAGAAAAACGAAAATACGATGCCGTAAATATAGTGAGCGATGCTTCTATCTAAAACAAACCCCTTGCTGCGAATTAACCCCTCTACGTCGAGTCTAATCGTTTCTAAGTATTCTTGCATGCCATAGCCAAGTATCACCCCAATCATAGAGCCAAGAGCTCCTATAAAAAGTCCTTTTAAGAGAAAGGTCAGCATTATGTCCCTTGGCGTAAACCCAAGCGCCATCAGGATGGCAGTATCTCGCTTTTTCTCAAGCACCGTCATCATGATGATGTTGAATATACCGAAAGAAGAGACAACCAAAATCGCAAAAACTATCATAAAAGTTATTGTGTTTTGAATTTTGAATATGCTAAGAAAGTTTTTATAAGCCTTTTGCCAGCTTTCAACCTCGTATGTTGTTCTTTGTTGGAGTTCTCTGGCTAATCTTTCTGCTCTATTGACGTCTTTTATCTTAAAAACAATCTCGTTTGCTTGACCGTGTTTATTTAGTATTCCCTGCAAGGTCTTTATATGGATATAGACCCTCACTTCATCTAAGTTCGTTATACCAGAGTCAAAAAAGTCCACTACTTTGGTGTCTAAAGTTTGACCGTCTGGCAAGACAAGCAAGAGAGTTTCGCCCTTTTTATTAACCCCGAGGCTCTTGGCAACCAATATACCCGGAATTACCCCAAGCCTGTTTGACTCGAGCTCTCTTAGGTTTTTGTATCTTAAAAACCTCTCTATCACCGAAGCTTGAGCTTCCCTTGCTGGGTCTATGCCGACTATGCTTACTGGCTTTTCCTTTATGCCCTGCTTTAATATTCCCCTTGCCAAAAGGTGCGGCGCAGCCCCCTTAATCTCCTCGTGCTTTGAAAAATTCTCAATTAAATCCTGCCAGCCCATTATCTTGTCTTTGTCTTCTGATTTATAGCCAAGAATTAGCTCTTTATGCGGGTTTTGATTTGTGCTTTCTTTGGGCTTTACCTTAATGTGAGGCTCTATGTCTATAACTTGCTGGATGAAAAACTTTTGAAAGCCAAACATCAAAGAGCTCATAACAATGTAAGCACAAACGCCTATGGAAACCCCGATAATTGAGATAATCGTTTGACGCTTTCTTTCAAAAAGGAGCTTAAAGGCCACAAATAAAACGTGTCTCATCAGGGCTTTATTAGCTTGCTGCCTGCTTTTAGCTGTCCTTTTACGAGCAACTTATCACTATCTTCGGACTTTACTAAAACCGGCACTTTCACTTTTCTAACGCCATCAAATACGATAACTGAGCCATCTTTATAGTAATCTTTTGGAATTACGAACACCCTCTCGGTTTTTACCTCAATCTTTCCATCCACGCTTGCGTCAAAGGGTATGTTTGGCGGTATTTCTGCTCTTACCTTAATACTTAGTAGCTTCCTCGAGCGGTCAACCTTTGGCAAAATCTCACTTACAAAGCCTTCAATTACCCTCCCTTCTTCTATGTTTAATCTGAGTTCTACCCTCTGACCTACCTTGACCAAAGAGGCGTATTCTTCGTCAACTTCCAAAACCACTTCCCAAATTGGCTGACCTATCATGAAAAGAACTTCCCCGACCTGAACTACATCCCCCTTGGAGATATCTTTTTTCAAGATAACCCCCTCCACGGGGCTTTTAATCTCGTGCTTGTTTTTCTCTATTTTTAGCCTCTCCAGCCTTGCGCTGCTTAAACTAAGCCTGTTTTTTATGTCCTCTATGCTATCTTGCAAAGAGCTCTCAAGGCTTTCTAACTCTTTTTTGGCAATTTCGTAGTCAGTTTTCGCCTTTTCTAACGCTTCTTTGGAAATTAGCCCATCTTTGTATAGCTCCTCTCTTCTTTTCAAAACCTCTTGCAAGAACTCTGTCCTCTTTCTTGTGCTTTCAACCCTTGCTTTTAGGCTTTTTACATATTCTGAATCTTCAGAAGCCTTCTGCTTTGTCATCTTTAGCTCTATGCTTGCCTCTTTGAGGCTTGAGTCAATGGCGCTTTGGTCTATCCTTGCAAGCAATTGCCCGCTCTTTACTACTTGCCCGTCTTCTACTAAAACCTCAAGCACCTGCCCGCTTACCTCTGCCTTGATGCGAGCTCGCACCTTTGGGCTTATTGACCCAGAGCCATAGACAAATGTTTTGACCTCCCTCTCTTCTACCTTCTGAAACTCTTGCCTTTGCGCCCTCGTTGCAATAATGACCGCAACTACGACAATCAGGACTATTATCGCAAGCAGGCGCACACGAATATATTACATTCTTAACAATGCGGGTTTATAAAACCAAACTTCCCTTTCACGATGGAAATTAAAGACCTTATAATCTCGAGGGCAAAAGAACTCAAAATAGACCTAAAGCCCTGCGAAATAGACTGGGTTTACAACAACCTTCTTGGTCTTCTAACGCCCACCATGAGGGGCAGAATTATCAAAACCGCCTTCGGCGAAACTACCCTACTTCACCCCCTTTATGGAGAACCGTACCATAGCCTAACTGCGGGCATTATCAGCGAGTGCGACAATAAATTCATAATCCCAAGCGAGATACTGCAAAAAGCCAAAGCCCGAAAAGAACTCTCAATCCTTGAGATTGGCTTTGGTCTTGGTTTTTGCCTTGCAAGAGCGATAAATCTCATAAGGAGCGTAAATCCAAGCGTAGAGCTAAAACTCATCAGCATAGACATAGAGCTCCCAAGCATCTTTCCGCCCTCGCCTCCCATGATTTCAAAAGAGCATTCTAAAATCATCTCTCTAATTCCGCGCTTTTTAAAAGATGGCATTGACTTTAGCCTTATATTAGAAGACGCAAGAAGAGTCCTTAGTAAAATCGAGCTTGAATTTGACGCGGTTTTTCACCACGGGTTTTCTCCGCTTAGAAACCCCGAGCTTTGGACAAAGGACATTCTTAGCTTAATAGCTAAGCGCTTAAAGCCAGACGGCGTTTGGACCTCATTTACCTCTTCGCTTGCCGTTAGAAAAGCCCTATTAGAGATTGGTCTTAGTGTGCAATCAGTCTCTTCAGTTGGAAGGAAAAGCCCCTCTACCAAGGCTGGCTTTGGCATTCCCCAGATTTTGTCCCCGTTAGAGCTTGAGAGGCTGCAAAGGTCTTCTTTTGCCACTCCTTTAAAAGACCCGGAGCTACGCTGGCAAAGAGAGGAGATACTTATAGACTATCTAATAAGAGTTATGGCCCAGGGCGGACTCGAACCGCCGACACCCCGGTTTTCAGCCGGGTGCTCTACCAACTGAGCTACCGGGCCTAATAAATAGCTAATTATCTTACCAAAGCCCTTAGCTTGTCAATAAGTGCTTTTTTCTAAAATCTTGGCTTTATAATCTCAAGCGCTTTTTTAAGCACTTCCTCTTTACTAAGCCCCGTGGTATTTATCACAATCGCATCCTCTGCCTTGCGAAAGGGGTAAACCGGCCTGTTTTGGTCTCTTGTATCTCTATCAATTATTGCTTTTAGAATCTCTTCAAAATCTACTTCTTGACCTTGCTCTTTTAGCTGGTTATATCTTCTCCTTGCTCTCTCTTGTGCGCTTGCTTCCAAGAAAATTTTAACTTCTGCCTTTGGGAATATGTTGGTTCCTGCATCTCTGCCCTCTGCTATTAGGTTCTGAGTTGCTATGGAGCGAAATAGCTCGTTTATTTTCTCTCTAAAAGCCGGGTTTGTTGCTATTTCTGATGCTTTTTTACCTATCTCTTCGGATTGCAATCTCTCGCTTATGTCTTCAGATTTATAAAATACCAAGGTTTTAGAAATCTCCGGGCTTATTTTAATGTCTTTTGAGAAAAGCTCAATAAGGTCTTTTACATCTTCGTAAATTGCAACGAGCGCAAAGGCTCTATAACAAAGCCCGGTGTTTAAATAAGGAAATTTAAGAACTTGCGAAAGGTCTTTTGCGAGCGTGCTTTTGCCGCTCCCGGCAGGTCCGTCAATTGCTATAATCACGAAAAGTATCCACCCGTTGCGCCGCCAGAAGATACTCCTCTTAGCTTTAGCTCAAGGTCTGAAGGTCTGTTTGCATACATCATTGCAGTTTTGAAATCTATGACTCCCTCTCTGTAAAGAAGTTCAAGATGCTGGTCAAATGTTTGAGTACCATATATAGGACGACCCTTTTCAAGCAGCGCTGGAATCTCCTCGAACTTTGCTGGGTCTATTATGCACTCTCTTATGGATGCCGTGTTTATCAAAATCTCCGCGGCAACTCTAATACCGCTTCCGTCCGCTTTTGGAACCAATCTTTGCGAGGATATTGCAACGAGAGTTTGCGCAAGCTGCATTCTTATTTGCTCTCTTACCTCGAGACTAAACATGCCGACGATACGGTTAATGGTTTCTTTTGCGTCCAAGGTATGAAGCGTTGACATAACTAAGTGTCCGGTCTCTGCTGCTTGCAACCCGATAAGAGCGGTCTCTGCGTCCCTTATCTCACCAACGAGTATGACATCCGGGTCTTCACGAAGCGCAGCTCTTAGCCCTTTTGAAAACGAAGAGGTGTCTAAGCCTACCTCGCGCTGGACTATGTAGGACATTTTGTCACTATGTAGGTACTCAATCGGGTCTTCTATTGTCACGATAACCCTGTCTTGGGTTGAGTTGATTGCGTCTATTAGAGCGGCGAGGGTTGTAGATTTTCCAGAACCCGTTGGACCTGTGACTAATATAAGTCCCTTCGTGTTTTCGAGTGTCGTAGTTTTCAAAACCTCCGGAAGGTTTAAGCTCTCAAATGGCGGGACTTTGTAGGGAATCGTTCTTAAAGCCATTGCAATTGTCGTCCTTTGTTTAAATGCGTTAACCCTATACCTAGCAACGCCGGGAAGCGAGTAGGAAGTATCTACCTCTCCGTATTCCTCGAATTCTGCAACCTTTTTTCTATTTTTCTCTATAACTTCTCTCAAAATCATTTCCATGATGCGCTCATCAAGCGCTGGAAAGTCTTGCAGCTTAATGAGCTTTTTCTTAGCCCTCACGATGGGCACGCTCCCTGTCTTTAAGTGAATGTCCGAAGCGCCTAACTCACTCGCCTTTTTTAAAATCAGCTGAAGCAAGCCCGCTTACCTCCCTTAGCTTAATTACGAGCTCTTTCATAAGCTCTTCGTTTTCTATTATAAACCTTTTTGCCTGCTCTCGCCCCTGACCAAGTCTTATATCGCCATAGCTAAACCAAGAACCGCTTTTTGATATGAGCTTTAAATTGACTGCGGAATCAAAGATGTCACAGGGTTTACATATTCCCTCGCCGTAGTTTATCTCAAGTTCTGCCTCCTGAAAAGGCGGTGCTAACTTGTTTTTTACTATCCTTATTTTGACCTTGTAGCCTATTCTTTCTTCGCCATCTTTCAGGTCTTGACCTCTTCTTACGTCTATTCGCATATCTGCAAAGAATTTAAGAGCTCTCCCGCCGGGGGTTGTTTCAGGATTTCCAAACATGATGCCAATCTTTTCTCTTAGCTGATTGATGAATATTACTGCCGTCCCGCTTTTGTTTGCGACGCCTTTTATCTTCCTAAGAGCTTGCGACATAAGCCTTGCCTGCTTTCCAACGTGCGCTTCACCCATCTCACCTTCAAGCTCGTCTCTTGGCACTAACGCAGCAACTGAATCGACGACTATTACGTCAACGGCGTTGCTACTTACTAAGGTTTCTACGATTTCTAAAGCCTGCTCTCCAAAATCTGGCTGTGAGATATAGAAGTTTGTTATGTCAACGCCAATCCTCTGGGCGTATTTTGGGTCAAGCGCATGCTCGGCGTCTATGAAAACTGCTATACCGCTTAATTTTTGAGCCTCTGCTATGATGTGCAATGCGAGGGTGGTCTTACCTGATGATTCGGGACCAAATATTTCAATTATTTTGCCGCGTGGTATGCCGCCAACGCCCGTTGCTATATCAAGTGCTATGGAGCCAGTTGGAATTGCCTTTACATTTACGCTTTGCGTGCCAAAAAGCGGCATAACCGTGTTCTTTCCAAACCTTTTTTCTATGTTTAGGAGCGCGCTCTCGAGTGCTTTTTGTTTCTCTTGTTCTTGCATGTCTTATCGCTCTACTATTCTTTGGACGCGAAAGTATCCGTCAACTAATTTTAAGAGGCTGTTATCAAATTCAAACTTCTCAATATCGTCTTCCCTCATATTTTCTAGCTTTTCAAAAGCGAAAAAAGGCTCAATATTGCTTGTGTCAATCTCTTCAAGAGCTTTGACGAAGTTTATTATCTTTTCAAAATCGCTTGCAAGCTCTCTTTCCTCCTCGTCACTGAGTTCTAACTTTGCGAGTTGTCCTATTTTCTTTAGCTCCATGAAAATATATTAACGCTCTTTTGAAAAGAACTCTCTTATCAAGAGCCCAACGACGGCAATGCTTATGCTCGCATCTGCTAAATTAAAGGCAGGCCAAGAAAATCCGCCGTAGGAAAGGTAGATAAAATCCCTCACTTGACCTAAAAATAGCCTATCGTAAAAGTTTCCAAGAGCACCGCCAGCTATAGCACCGAGCAACAAAGAGGGATAGACTCTTTTAAGCTTTATAACATAGAATAAGGTTATCAAAACCGCCAAAGGCGGGGTTAATAAAAGCAAAGGCAGACGAAGAAAGTCCGGGGCATCAGCAAAAAGCCCAAAAGCAACGCCTTTATTATATACAAGCACTAAATGCAAAAACGGTAAAAGAGTTAAATCTTGTTCTTTTAGCGTAGCTTCTGCAATCTTTTTAGTAAGCAAATCTATGAAAAGAACAAACGAAGCAGAAGAAAAATAGACTAAAATATACCCAATAGACCCTCTTCCCACAGCTTCTCAAGCTCCTCTATGTCACAAGATACTATCTTTTCACAGTTATTATTTATTTCCAATGCTCTATGGTCGCTTACTCTTCCAATCAGCATCCAATCAAGGCCTGAGGATTCTACTATATTTTGTAGCTCCAGCGATTTGCTTGGCGATACGCTTACTATAACCATGGTGGGACATTCGGAAAATAGGAATAAATCAAGTCTATCCTCTATGTAAAATTCGAGCTCCAAACCAAGGCTAGTATTAAAGACGCTCTCAAGGATTGAGACGAGCAACCCGCCGACTGAGACATCGTGACAGGAATTAATGAGTTCTCTTTTCGAGAGCTCTAACAAAAGCTCGTGGAGGGTTTTTTCTTTGTTTAGGTCTATTTCTGGCAGCGGTCCTAAGACCTTGCCGTGGATTGAGCTAAGAAACTCGCTTCCGCCTATGCAATGCCTTTTGCGAATGTCACCGATGAGGTATATCAAATCAGACGGTTCTTTAAATCTATGGTCGTGGCTTGGCACCCCTTCTCGCCAACCTACGGCAACAACAATCGGCGTTGGATAGATGTTTCTTAGTAAATTCCCTTCTATGGTTTCGTTATATAAAGAGACATTTCCGCTAACTACCGGCACTGAGAAAAACTCGCAGGCATGGGCTATTCCATCTATGGAGTTTACAAGTTGCCCCATTATCTCAGGGCGCTCTGGATTGCCAAAATTTAGGCAATCCGTGATTGCCAAAGGCTTTGCGCCTACGCAGGCAAGATTCCTAAGAGCTTCTGAAACTACCAAAACAGAACCCCAAAACGGGTCAATATAGACAAGCCTTGAATTGCCCTCTGAGCTTATTGCTACCAATTTACTACTTTTTAGCCTTGGGTTTTTGGGCCACTTTATCCTAAGAAGCGCACTATCTGCGCCCGGACCAAAGATTGTATTCGTGCCGATGTGATAGTCAAACTGGGTGTATATACCTCTCTTGTTTGCCACGTTTGGCGAAGAGAGGAGTTTCTTAAGAGAGTCTAAAATATCAACAGGCGGGGGATTCTCTTGAATTGACGGGGGTTTCTGGAAGATGAAAGGTCTTTCGCAAATTGGGGCTTCTTTTGTCAAGATTTTAATAGGCAAGTTTGCAACCTTTTGACCTTTGAAGTAAAGCTCGAGCTCTTCGCTTTCGGTCAGTTGACCGATTACTGCACCTTCAAGGAGGTGGCTTTTTATAACCTCAAGGGCTTTATCTGAGTTTTCTTTGGAAACTGTGGCAATCATGCGCTCTTGGCTCTCTGATAGGGCAATCTCAAGCTCGTTCATCTCTTTTTCTCTTAGTGGGACGCTATCGAGTTCTATCCTAACCCCGCATTGGGACTTGCTTGCGAGTTCTGAGCAAGCGCCTACAAGCCCGGCTGCACCGAGGTCTTGAAGACCTTTTATTAAACCGAGTTCTATAAGTTCCAAGCTTGCTTCTATTAGCTTTCTTCCAAAGTATGGGTCTCCCACCTGAATGGTTTTTAAGTTCTTTTCAGAGGGGTCAATCTCACCAGAAGCCATTACAGCCCCGTGAAGCCCGTCTTTGCCCGTTGCTGAGCCGAAAAGAATTATCAAATCGCCCCTTTCACCCCTTGCGGTTATCATCCTATTAGCGGGCAAAATCCCGAGGCAAAATACGTTCACCAAGGGGTTTGTCAAATAGCAGCTTTCAAAAAATGTCTCTCCGCCCGCGTTGGCAACGCCGATGCAATTGCCATAGTGAGATATCCCTTTTATAACGCCCTTTGTTATGCGCTTATCAAAAGGAAGAGGAAAGCGAAGGCTATTTAAGATTGCTATTGGTCTTGCGCCCATTGAGAGAATGTCTCTTATAATTCCGCCAACACCGGTTGCCGAGCCGTTAAAGGGCTCTATGAAAGAAGGGTGGTTATGGCTCTCTATCTTAAAAGCAAGCCACACATCGTCGTCTAACTTCACAACGCCGGCATTTTCCCCAGGACCTTGAACTACCGCGGGGGATTTTGTTGGCAGCTTTTTAAGATACATTCGCGACGATTTATAAGAGCAATGCTCTGACCAAAGAGCCCCGACAATTGCAAGCTCTAAGGTGTTTGGCTCTCTGCCTAATTTTTTTATCAGAGCTTCGAGTTCTTCCTCGTTTAGACCAAAGCTTGACATCTTTTAAGCGTGATAGTCCTCTTCTCTTTCGAAAACCCCCATGATGTGATAGCCATTATCGACAAATAGAGTCTCGCCCGTTATTGCGCTTGCCATGTCGCTACATAAAAATGCAGAGGCTTCGCCAACTTCGTTTATAGTAATTGCCCTTCTAAATGGGTTGACTTTGGTTGTATGTTCCATAAGCAGGTGAAAGCCAGTGATGCTATAGGCGGCTAAGGTCTTGATTGGTCCTGCTGATATTGCGTTGATTCTTATGCCCATCTTGCCAAGGTCGTAAGCAAGATATCTAACAGTGCTTTCAAGCGCGGCTTTTGCTATTCCCATTATGTTATAGTGCGGAACGACCTTTTGCGCCCCGTAGTAGGTAAGGGTAAGGATAGAGCCGTTTTTGCCCTTCATTAAAGGTAGAAGCTCGCGCGTAAGCGCGATTAGGGAATAGACTGATATATCCATCGCAGAGCTAAAGCCCTCGCGGGAGGTTTCTAATACCCCGGCTTTGAATTCATCTTTTGGTGCAAAGGCTATTGAATGGACCAAGATATCCAAACTTCCAAGCTCTTTTTCGAGAGATTCCTTGAGGGATTTAATATCCTCGTCTTTGCTAACGTCGCACTCAAAAATCGGACCCCCGCCGAGTTCTGTAGATAGCTCCTCTACTCTTTTACAAAGCTTTTGATTAGCGCAAGAAAATGCAAGCGTTGCCCCGTGATTAAAAAACGACTTTGCAATTCCGTAAGCTATGCTTCGCTCGTTTGCAATACCTGTGATTAGGGCTTTTTTACCCTCTAAAATGCCCATTTTATCCTTCCTCCAGTGCCTTTTTGGCTACTTCTGCGCTCGCCCCTTCGTGCAATATTGCACAAAGAGCTCTAACTAACTTAGTTCTCTTTTCTTCTTGGAAGATGTTTCTGCCTATTGATATGCCCTTTGCGCCCGCTTTTGTTGCGCCTTCTACCATCTTTAAGACTTCGTCCACGGAGGTTGTTTTGGGACCGCCTGCTATGACAACTGGGATGGGACAGCCTTCTACTACCTTTCTAAAGCTCTCTTCGTTACCCGTGTAGGGAACTTTCACGACATCTGCGCCGAGCTCTGCCCCTATTCTTGCGCAATGCATCACGACCTTTTCGTCATACTGATTTATCTCTTTGCCCCTGCCATAGACCATAGCAAGAAGCGGCATTCCCCACTCTTCACAAAGCCTTGAAACAAGACCAAAATCCTTTAGCATCTCACGCTCTAAGTCTGCCCCGATGTTTACATGGATAGAAACGCCATCAGCACCAAGCTTTATGGCCTCTTCGACAGAGCAAACAAGAACCTTATCGTTTCTCGTGGGTGCTAAGTCAGTAGAGGCTGATAGATGAACAATTAGACCTATGTCCCTGCCCTTGCCCCTATGACCTGCTTTTACCATCCCCTTATGAAGCACCACTGCGTTTGCTCCGCCTTCTGCAACATCTTCGACGGCTTGGCGAACGTTTGTGATACCCTCCATTGGACCAGAGCTCACCCCGTGGTCCATGGGGACTATGAGCGTCTTTTGACTCTCTCTGTTAAAGATTCTTTCAAGTCTTAGTTCCTTTCCGATACTCATTTTCTAACCTCCTCTTAGCTTAAAGCTGACTATGCCCGTTTGGGTCTCCCCGCTATTTACTGGCGCAAACTTTAAAGACATGCAAAAGTTAATC
>JANWVD010000030.1 GCA_025057715.1 Aquificaceae bacterium
AAAGCAAGAGTTTTATTCCCAGGTCGTTCCGCCTCCTCAAACGATACAAGTCGGCGACACTGTAGAGTTTCGCGGCGCTACTGGCAAGGTGATAGAGATTCAAGGGCAACGCGCCTTCATAACCTTGGGCAACGCAAGGGCTTGGGTTCCACTTTACGAGATAAAAAAGAGTGAAAAACAAACCGCGCTTTCGCGCGAGAATTTAGAGCCCCCAAAAAGCCTCCCCTCGGAGATTAACCTCATTGGATTAAGCACCGAAGAGGCTTTGGTTAAATTAGAGCGATACATACAAGAAGCGAGCTCTCTTGGGCTAAAGTCCTTTAAACTAATTCACGGGCATAGCAACCTCAAAAAGGCAAGCCAGGAACTCCTTTCGCGCTCTGAGTTGGTTCTTTTTCACAGAGAGGGATATCCGCACGAGGGCGGTCCCGGAGTCTCCATAGTCTATCTTAAGCGTGATTAAAATTATCGCTTAGGTGCAGATATTTTTCGGCGGAAGTTTTGACCCGGTTCATTTAGGCCATCTGATAGTAGCGCGCGATGCGCTTGAGATTTTAGGCTTTGAGAGACTGGTCTTTATCCCAGCTTTCCAAGTCCCTCTAAAGCAACCTCATCTTGCAAGCCCCGAGGATAGGTTTAACATGCTTTTGCTTGCAACTGCCTCAGAGCCCGGCTTTTGCGTAAACTCAATTGAGATTAGAAGAGGCGGGATTTCTTATACTGTAGATACTGCGATAGAGCTTAAGCAGCAGCTTGGGTATAGACCTTGGTTTTTAATGGGCGAGGATAGCTTTAAAAGCATCCATCTTTGGAAAAACAGCAAAGAGCTCTTAAAAACCGCCCGCATTGTCGTGGTTCGTAGATATAAAAACTCTGAAGATATAGAGAGCTACATAAAAGAACGCTTTCCATGGCTTTTAATAGGCGAAGATGTTTTAGTTATAAAAACCCGCCTTCTTGAGATATCATCAACCGAGATAAGAAACCGCCTCAAAGAGGGAAAAAGCATCAATTGGCTCGTCCCAGAGCGCGTTTGTGATTACATTACTAAGAACAACCTCTATAGGTATTAAGAACAGGATTTACATTCAACCCCTTCGCGCTCTATGTATTCTTTTAGCTTCTTAACAGCCTCTTCGCCCGTAATTAGGTCTTTTAAATCCCTCTGGAGGTTTGAGGGCTTGAGCTTGGCAATCCAGCCTTTGCCATAAGGGTCTTCGTTTATTAGCTCAGGAATGTCAAAGAGCTCTTCGTTTCTTTGGATTATCTCGCCCTCTATAAGCGCAGGGACTGGCCCAGTCCATTTTCCGCTCTCAAGGCTTGCTATGGGCTTGTTTTTTGGCACATGCTTGCCAGGGGGCTTTATCCTGACATTGACCATCTTACCAGCGCGCGTTTGACCTATGTCCGTTGCCCCAACGGTTACTGAGCTATCTTCCTCAAGTCTATACCAAACTTGGTTTTCTATATCGTAGTAAAGATGCGAAAGGATTTTGCATCCTTTGATGTTAATCTCTTGCATTGCTATACCTCCATATTGTTGCTCCTAAAATGTAGCTAAGCAAGCTTGAGCCAAGACCGATAAGGAGTGCGAACTCGCTCTTTAAAATGTATTCAAAAACTACCCAAGAGCTAAAGCCAAGAAGTATTGAGCTAAGCGCTGCATTCGGGTTTTTGCTTTTAAAGTACAAGCCAGCTACCAACGGAACAAAAAGCGAAACAAGGCTTAAAGCAGAAGAGCTACCAACAAGGTGATATATCGACTCTCCCGAGAAGGCAAAAGCGAGCGAAATTAAAGAGACAATCAGGACACAAAGGCGCGTTAGCCAAAGAAAGCCTCTGTCGGACATCTCTGGAAGTATAGGCTTTAGGATGTTTTCGCTCAAAATTGAAGCCGGGGCAAGAGTGGCAGAGCTCGCAGTGCTCATAATAGCAGATATTAAAGCCCCGAAAAACAGAGTCTTTACAAGGAGGCTTGAGTGTTCTATAACCATTGTAGGCAGCATCATCTCTGGGTCAGATTCAAGCAATTTTGGGTAGAGCTCTTTTGCATAGATTGCAAGAAGCAAAGGTATTAATCCAATCGTAAGATACATAATTCCGCCCAAGATAGCGGACATTGACGCAATGCGCTCGTTGCGAGACGACATCACCCTTTGAAAAACATCTTGCTGAGGAATAGAGCCAAGTCCAATGGTAATCCAAGCTGATATATAGAGCAAGAACTCTTTTAAGCTCGGCTCTGGGAAGAATCTATAGTATTCAGCCGGTTGAGAAAAGACCGTTTCTTGAATTGTGGAAAATCCAGAAGAAACTTCGTAAAGAATCGCCACTAAACCAAGAATTATGACAATTGTTTGGATAAAATCCGTGATTGATATTGCCCACATGCCGCCCATGAATGTATAAAGCAGCACAATCCCAAAGCCAATGCCTATGGCAACTGGTTGCGGTATGTTAAGCACAAGCTGAAGAATTATCCCTATTGCCAGCATCTGAGCGCCAATCCAACCAAAGTAGGAAAAGACCATCATCAAGCTTGCGACAATCTCGACCTTTCTTCCAAAGATTGATTTATAAAAATCGCCTATGGTGAGCAAATTTAACCTATATAGAGGCCTTGCGAAGAATATTCCGACCAATATCAAACAAAGCGCTGCACCAAATGGGTCTTCGATTACCCCGTAAAGACCATCCTTTGCCATAACTGACGACGCGCCAAGAATTGTTTCCGAGCCAAACCAGGTTGCAAAGCTAACAAATGTTGCCATATAGAGCGGTAAATTCCGCCCTGCAAGGATGTAGTCTTTTGAGTTTTTAATAAGTAAAGACGCTAACAGTCCTATACTTAGGGTTAAAATAAGGTAAAGCACGATTAAGATAGCAAGCATTACTGCATCTCCTCCAATGGAACTCCCTTTGTTTCTTTACCTTTTAAAGACCAAACTAAAAACGCTATAAAGCCAACAAGCCAAAATGCGCAAAGGGTGAAAATCCCGAATCTATAATCTATGGTCGAGACTTGAACCATAAAAGGCGGTGCAAGAGCGCCTGAGACTCTGCCGATAATCGAAAGTAGCCCAATTGCGTAAGCTCTTAAAAAAGAGGGG
Organism: Aquificaceae bacterium; assembly: GCA_025057715.1. Taxonomy (GTDB): domain Bacteria; phylum Aquificota; class Aquificia; order Aquificales; family Aquificaceae; genus JANWVD01. The sequence continues at coordinate 3,111 of JANWVD010000030.1, forward strand.
TAAATCTCGGTCGCTATGACATATCCAACGGACGCAAACGAAAAGGCAATTAAGGCATAGATAAAAAACCAAAGCTCGAGTTTAAAGCCAAATGCAAACCCAAGGCTCAAAATAGCAGATAGCGCGCTTATTGTAAGCCCAAGCGGAATTCGGCCAACTTTATCAACAAAAGAGGCGACAATTAAGCCTCCAATCAAGCCACCAACGCTTCCAAAGAGCAAAACTTTCGGTATTTCAGAAGAGCTAAGGTTATAGACCTCTGAAAGGATGACTGGCAAGAGCGTTATCATCCCATAGTAGGTAGTCAAAATAGTAAAGCTCATCATTGCGCTAAAGAGAAACCTCCAACGATAGCGCTTTAGTATGATTTTGGTTGCATCAAGGATGTTTCCCTCAAAAACTATCACATTTCTTGGCTTTACATCTGGTTTTGTATTTATCTTTTCCTCTATTGACTTGACGATTCTCTCGGCTTTTTCAAACTTTCCTCTTGATAAGAGCCATCTTGGGGATTCTGGGACATAAAGCCTTATAAAAACTACCAAAATAGCAAGAGCCCCGCCAAATAGGTAAGCAACTCTCCAAGCCGTGCTTTCCTCAAGACTCTTTAAGAGCAAGAACGCGCTAATGGAGGCAAGGGTGCTGCCTAAGTTCCAAAGGGCGGTAATTGTTCCGTCAACTTTTCCTCTGTGGCGCGCTGGGATAAACTCGTCAATTGCTGATTGAATGGCGGCAAACTCACCACCAAGACCGGCACCTGATATAAACCTAAAGAAAAAAGCGCTCTCAAAGTTCCAAGAAAGACCGGTTAGAAAAGTCCCGCCTGAATATAAAAGCAGGGTTATTAAAAAAAGACTCTTTCTGCCAAATCTGTCCGCAAGATAGCCAAAGAGCAAAGAGCCAAATATCGCACCAAAGAGGAAGGCGCTAGTTAGCAACGAACTCTGGCTTGGCGTTAGCCCTAAGGATTTTGCCATTGGTTTTAAAACCGCACTTACTATAACAACCTCAAAGGCATCAAGCACCCAAGTTATGCCAAGAGCGAGGACGAACTTAGTGTGGAAGTGAGTCCAAGGTAGGGTATCGAGTCTTGCCGTGAGGTCTGTTTCCACCTCCCTCATGGTTATAATTTTAAATGTGTTTGAAAACTTTAGAGAAAACATTGATGTTGATGGTTTAAAGGTTGCAGTTGTCAATTTAGGCTGTGCAAAGAACTTAGTGGACGGCGAGGTAATAATCTCCTCGCTTATTGATTCTGGGATAGAGCTTTGCGAGAATGTAGAAGATGCCGACATTGTCATAGTAAACACCTGCGGATTTATACAAAGCGCGTCTCTTGAATCGATAAATACGCTTCTTGAGCTTTCAAAGAGCAAAAAAGTGATAGCAATTGGATGCTTAGTCGAGCGCTATAAAGACGAGTTAGTAAAATCAATGCCGGAAGTTGATGTTTTTTTTGGCACTGATAGTGCTAATAGCTTGCTAAAGCTTTTCAAAAAGCCGCAAATAGAGCTAAAAAGACGCATCCATACTACTGGCGTTTATACCTATTTAAAAATTTCCGAAGGATGTAATAGACTTTGCTCTTTTTGCGTAATTCCGAAAATCAGGGGAAGGCATCGCTCAAGGGTTATTGACGACATACTTTCCGAGGCTAAGATACTCCTTTCAAGAGGGGCAAGAGAGCTTTGCATAGTTTCTCAAGATACTGGATACTACGGCAAGGACCTTCACGATGGAACAAACCTTTTAAAGCTCCTTTCTGAGCTTGAAAAGCTCGATGGTAGATTTTGGGTCAGGCTTTTTTATCTATACCCCACTGACTTAAACAAAGAGTTGATTGAGTTTATAAGAGATTCTGAAAAGGTGATTCCCTATTTTGACATACCTTTACAGCACATTAGCGACAATATCCTTAAATCCATGAGACGAGGATACTCTAAAAAAGAAATCTATAACCTCCTTGAGCTCATCTATAAAAGCATTCCAAACGCAATAATTAGAACTACCTTCATCGTTGGATACCCATCAGAGACAGATGGGGATTTTAAAGAGCTAATTGACTTTGTAAGTGAGGGACACATTCACTGGCTTGGGGCTTTTGCCTACTCGCCCGAGGAGGGAACTAATGCCTTTGAGCTTGGCGATAGGCTAAGTAGAAAAGAAAAAAATGCGCGCTTGCGCGCGATTTACGAAACTCAGAAAAGTATAACCTTGAAGAAAAATAGAGCTCTTGTGGGCTCTAAGCTTGAGGTTTTGGTAGAGGGCTTTGAGGGTCCTATTCTTTATGGGCGCTCTAAGCTAAACGCCCCAGAGGTCGATGGGGCAATTTACATTCAGTCTGAGAGGGAGCTAAAACCCGGGGATTTTATTTTGGCAAAGGTAGCTGGTGCAAAAGAATACGACCTAAAGGTCGTCTTTTAGGAATCTCTCTAAGTCTTCTTGCCACTCTATTGGCTCTTGGGAGAGGGTTTTTAGCAAAAGAGTGCTATCCATCGCAGACCAGTTTGGTCTCTTTGCCGGCAGGTTAAACTCAGATTGATAGGCAGGAAGGATTTCTATGTCTTTGTTTTTGAGTTTGAAAAACTCCTTTGCAAGCTCGTATCTTGAGCAAAAGCCCTTTGAAGTTAGATGGTAAAGCCCATTTAAGCTGTTTTCAATCGCTTTTAAGCTAATGATGGCTATTCTGTATGTCCAAGTTGGGACTGAAAACTCATCGCAGGCAATCCTGAGGGTTTTTGAAGAGCTTGCCCACTGGCTTAGCTTGTAGAGAAAGTTTTGAGTGCCTTTGCCAAAGACCCAGCTGGTTCTAAAAATAAGATAACTCTGGATTGAATTTTTAATCAGGTTTTCGCCTATTAGCTTGCTAAGACCATAGTTATTAAGTGGGGATGGCTCGTCGCTCTCAATATAAAGCCCTCGCTTGCTTCCGCTAAATACGTAGTCTGTTGAGTAATGAACTAAGGTTGCGCCTACCTTTTCGCATGCGTATGCGAGGTTCTGCACCCCTATTGCATTGACCGCAATTGCGCTATGAGGCTCATTTTCTGCTTTATCCACCTGATTGTAAGCAGCGCAGTTTATCACTACGCTTGGGGCGTAATTTTCAATCGCTTCCAAAGTTGCTCTAAAGTTTGTAATATCAAGCTGTTGTTTGCTTAGCGCAAGGTGCTGGATTTGACTTTGCTCTAAGAGTCTTTGGAACTCTTGCCCGAGTTGCCCATTAGCGCCTGTAATTAACACTTTCATAAGAAACTAAGTTTAATATGCTTTCTGTGAGGGTCGTTGATTTAAGAGACGGAAGTTGGCAAGAAAGCGAGGCTTTAATATACCTTCAAAAGCGTGCTCAGCTTCAGTTTGATGCCTACGAAGGCATTGTCAAGGAAATCATAAATTTGGTTTCTCAAAGGGGCGATGAGGCGCTTTACGAGCTGAGTTTAAAGTATGACGGGGTTGATTTAAAAAAGCTTGGGATTGAAGTTCCCAAGGAGGAATTAAAGAGGGCCTATGAGGAACTCCCAAGCGAGGTTAAATCCGCCTTAGAGCTCGCTGCTAAGCGGGTAAGAGCGTTTCACGAGCTTGAGCTTGAAAGAGGATTTTTCCATCAAGATGGCGGGGTTTTATGCGGTCTTAAGGTTTTGCCTCTTGAAAAAGTAGGCGTTTATATCCCGGGTGGCAAGAATCCATATCCATCGAGCGTAATTATGAATGTCTTGCCTGCAAGGGTTGCCGGGGTTAAGGAGATAGTTCTTTGTTGTCCAAAGGTTCACAAAAGCGTCCTTGCCGCTGCTTATATAGTGGGCGTTGATAGAGTTTTCCGCATAGGCGGCGCGCAAGCAATATCTGCCATGGCTTTTGGCACAAAGAGCGTCCCAAAGGTTGACAAGATAGTTGGTCCTGGGAATGTTTTTGTGAGCTTAGCAAAGCGCTTGCTTTTTGGCTTTGTTGATATAGATATGGTTGCCGGCCCTTCTGAGATTTTAATAATTGCCGACGAGAGCGCTAACGCCCTTTGGTGCGCCTGGGACTTGCTTTCTCAAGCAGAGCATGATGTGTTTTCTGCTTCTATTTTGATAACCCCCTCGGAGGATTTTGCGAAGGAAGTCATTGGGCACGTAAGCTCTTTATATAAACAACTCCCAAGGCATGAAGTGCTTGAAAAATCGATTGAAAATTGGTGCTATGCGTTTATTGTAAAGGATTTAATGCACGCTTGCGAGGTTGCTAACTTTATCGCCCCTGAACATCTTCAGATAGCAACAGAGAGACCTCTTGAGGTTTTTGAAAACATCAAGAGCGCTGGGGCGGTCTTTCTTGGGCATTACAGCGCAGAGACCTTGGGGGATTACTTGCTTGGTCCTAGTCACACCTTGCCCACCGGCGGCTCTGCGAGGTTTTTCTCGGCGCTCGGGGTTTATGACTTTTTAAAGAGAATTACTTTTATGCAGGTAAGTCAGACGGGCTTTAAAGCGCTCTGTGAGCCTGCTATGGTTCTTGCAAACTTAGAGGGCTTGGAAGCTCACAGAATGGCGATAGAGGTAAGATGCAAAGTTTGGCAATAATAAGCCTCGCTTTATATGTGGGCTCTTTGTTTATGATTGTTTTCTTTGTCTCGCCCGTGCTTTTAAGGTCTGAGGGGGTTAAAAATCTGCCAGGCAGGCTCTATGGAAGGGTGCTTTGGAGGTTTTATCCCGTTGCGATTTTTCTTCTGTTGGTTTATCTTATTTTCGGATATGAGAAGGTTTTTGCCTTGTTTTGTTTGCTTATGCTCCTATCATCAGTCGGACTATCTTTCTACCTTAGGCGTTTTAAGAGGTCAATTGGAAACATTGACGA
>JANWVD010000031.1 GCA_025057715.1 Aquificaceae bacterium
GAGAGATACCCCCTTAGCAAGACGCAGGGTTTTAAGTCTTTTAGCTCTTTGGCTAAGTATAGGCTAAGGGTAGTTTTGCCCCTACCCCCAAGGGCGATGTTGCCAACGCTTATGGTAAATGCGTTGAATTTGCAGCTCTTTAATATGTTTTTGTCGTATAGGTAGTTTCTTAAATTTATAAGAGCTGAAATCAACGCTTTATTAGATAGTAAACAACCAAAATAGAGCCAATGAGCGCGCTTACATAAAGCGTAAGGACCCGCCAGGTGATTATAAAAGCCCCTAAAGCCCCCCCTGATAAAAACTCCCCAAAGATGTAAATTCCGCCAAGCTCGGCAGTTCCTGCCCCGCCCGGCGTTGGACTTATTAAAAGCGTTAGGAAAATAAGGGCTTGTGCCCTAATGCTTTGGATAAGCCCCGCATTTGCGTTAAAGCCAAGTAGCAATATAGTCCCTGCAAGAAAGTAAAATAGATACGCAAGCACGCTTAGGAAAAAAGCAAGCGCGAGAAATCCCTTCTTTTTTGCAAAGTAAAGTCTAAGTATAAGAAAGTAGGCTTTTGTGCTTTGTCTAAAGCGCTTTAGCTTCCCGCTCGTATCTTTTAGCGCCTTGGTGCTTAATAGGGCAAAGAGCAAAATTATCAAAACGATTCCTAAGGGTATAAGAGCTCTCGTTGGCTCTTTTAATATTTGCAAAATAGCAAAGGGCAAAAACAAACTCATTGCAAAAAGCCCGACTATGCTTTTGATTGATATCACCCCAAGGGCTTTATGAAGGGTATTACCTCTCTTTTTTAAAGCCCATACTGCTATAAACTCACCGCCGACCTGAGAGGGCGTTATGCTTGCACCAAAAGCCCCCATAAAAGATAGCATAACGCTATATAAAACGCTTACTTTCATCTTCAAAGCCCTTGAAAGGATGAATATTCTAAGCCCATCGAGCAAGTGAAAAGCAGAAACGCAAAGCATTGCAATAATTAGGTATTCAATCTTCATAGAATTTAGAGCTCTTAGCAATTCGCTTCCGTGTTTAAAAAATAGTGCCCCCGCTGATATTGCCCCAATTAAAATGAGCAATAGCGCGCCTAAAATCAGCTTTGTAAACTGCATTCAGAGATGTTAATATAACTTCGGTGAAACGCACATATACCTCGTTGCTCTCTTTAGATAGCGGCTGTGTAAAGCTATGCGGATGGGTCCATAGGTTAAGAGACCACGGCGGCGTTATCTTTCTTGATTTAAGAGACAAAGACGGCCTTTTGCAATGCATTATCGAAGAGGCTCTAAATCCAGAGCTCTATCAGGCTGTAAGGTCTTTGCGCTCTGAGTATGTCATTTGCGTAAAGGGCCAAATTCGCAAGCGCCCGGAGGGGACCCAAAACCCAAGACTAAAAACCGGCGATTTAGAGCTTGTTGTTGAAAATTTAGAGGTTTTAAATAAGTGCGAGACGCTACCTTTTCAGATTGACGATTCTTCCCCCATTTCCGAAGAGCTTAGGCTTAAATTTCGCTACCTTGATTTAAGGCGCGAGAGCTCTAAAAATGCGCTAATTTTTAGGCATAAACTTTCGCAAAGTATTAGAAACTTTCTCATAAATGAGGGCTTTATCGAGATAGAAACCCCGCTGCTTACTCGCTCAACGCCCGAGGGTGCTAGGGACTTTGTCGTTCCATCAAGGTTAAATCCCGGGAAGTTTTACGCCCTTGCGCAATCCCCTCAGCTTTTTAAGCAAACTCTCATGATTGCCGGCTTTGACCGCTACTTTCAGTTTGCAAGATGCTTAAGAGACGAGGATTTGCGCGCAGACCGCCAACCAGAATTTACGCAAGTTGACATCGAGATGGCTTTTATTGACGAAGAGGACATCATTGACCTAATTGAGCGCATGCTCTCTCTTGCTTTTTCAGAGCTCTTAAATATTGAGCTAAAGCGCCCTTTTGACAGAATAAGCTACGAAGATGCGCTTTTAACTTATGGTAGCGACAAGCCAGATAGGCGCTACGGGCTTGAGATTGCTGATATAACCAGCATTCTAAAAGACACAAGCCTTCAGGTTTTTGCAAACGCAATCAAAGATGGCGGGGTAATAAGGGCTTTGAATGTTAAAGCCAGTCTTTCTCGCTCGCAAATTGAGCAGCTCATAGAGTTTACAAAGTCCCTTGGCTCTTCGGGGCTTGCGTGGCTAAAGGTAGAAGGTCAAAAACTAACCTCCCCAATTGCTAAATTTATCACCAAAGAGCAAGCAGATAGCATCCTTAGAACTCTAAAATCAAGCGATGGTGATACAATCCTAATCTTCGCAGGCCCTAAAGACCTTGCTATAAAGGTCATGGGGGCTTTAAGGTCTCATCTTATTAAAGAGCTTAAACTCAAAGCCGAAGGCTTTGATGTCCTTTGGGTCGTTGACTTTCCGCTTCTTGAGTTTGACCCTTTACAAAACCGCTTTGTGGCGCTTCATCATCCTTTTACCTCGCCAAAGGAGTCAGATATTGAGCTCCTTAGCTCGAATTTGGAAAATGCCTCAAGAATAAGAGCAAGAGCCTACGACATAGTTCTTAACGGCTATGAAATTGGTGGCGGCTCAATAAGAATCCATAGGCGCGAGCTTCAGGAGCTTATGTTTAAAGCCCTCGGGATGAAAGAGGAAGAATACTTAGAGAAATTCGGCTTTTTGCTCGATGCTCTTTCCTTTGGTGCCCCACCGCACGGTGGCATAGCCCTCGGGCTTGATAGGCTTTGCGCCATCATGCTTGGTCTTGATTCAATCAGGGACGTTATTGCCTTTCCCAAAACCCAAAAAGGGATTTGCCCATTTACCAGCGCCCCAGGCGATATAAGCGCCTCTCACATGAAAGAACTTTATATTAAATCAATCGCGCCTTCGGCGCATCTATCTTAAAATATCCAAAAGGAGGGAAAGGCCATGGAAAAGTGTCTTGAATTTTTTCAAGATAGTAGGTTTATAAACTGCTTTAACGACTTTTTGCGAAATCTTTGTGGCATAGAGGGCGAGCAATTTGTAGTGGCCAAGGAACTAACTGATAAAACCATCCCCGAAGATGAGTTTGGCGTCTTGATGCTCTATTGCAAAGACAAGCTCCTTGCAGTAAGCGCCCTTGGCTTTCTAAACTCTAAGCTAACCTCATCCTGTTCAATAGCCGAAGCAAATAGCTTTCTTGAGCGAGCTCGCTCATTGTGCGATGAAAATCTAAAGCTCATCATGCTCAAGGTAGTGGCCCCAAATCTCTCACCAGTTTTTATTCGCGACCTTCTTCTTCAGGCGTATATTTTAATGTGTAAGTCTTTGCCTGAGTTTCATGAAAAGCTCTAATTTAGCATTGCCTTATAACTCTCTTAAGGACTATCTTAAGCAAAAATACTCAACCAGGGTTCAAAAGCTAACTGTCTCTTTGGCAACTACATGCCCAAACATAGACGGCACAAAGTCAGTAGGCGGATGCATCTATTGCTCAATTGGCAGTCGCCCAAAGAGCGTCAATCCCTATCTTAGCTTAGAAGAGCAAATAAGCTCCCAAATTGAGCGCTATACAAAGCGCTTTGGCGAAAGTGTTTTGTTTTTTGTCTATTTTCAGTCCTATTCAAATACCTACTTAGAATTAAGCAAGCTCGAAAGAGCCCTCGAGATTGCAAGTAGCTTTCAAAGGGTAGTCGGCATTGACATCTCAACCCGCCCCGATTGCGTCCCTGAGAGTGCTCTTGAGCTTATATCAAGCTACGCCAAAAGGGGCTTTGAGGTTTGGCTCGAGCTTGGTCTTCAAAGCGCTAATTTTTCCACCCTTCGCTATATAAATAGAGCTCACGGCGTTTCTGACTTCGTTGACGCAGTTTTAAGAGCAAGGCGATATGATATCAAGCTTTGCGCGCACCTAATTTTAGGTCTTCCAGGCGAAGATAAACAGGATATGATAGAGAGCGCAAAGCTTATCTCTGCCCTTGACTTAGACGGGGTTAAAATTCACCCAATACATGTCATAAAAAACACCCCTTTGGAAAAGCTCTACGAAGAGGGCAAATTTAGACCCCTCGAGCTTGAAGAGTATGCAAGCATCGTTGCAAGCATCATTGAGATTTTGCCACCAAGGATGATAATACACCGCCTAACTGGCGAGGTTGAGCCAGATAGGCTCGTTGCCCCTTACTATTGCACCTCAGAGCATAAAAACTCGGTCATTAATGCAATACTCAAAGAGTTAGAACTTCGCTCAATTACCCAAGGCTCAAAAAGCGCCTTTAGCGTATAATCTCCCTTATGTCCCGCATCCTCATCAGAGGGGGGAGGCTTATAGACCCTTCTGAGGGTCTTGATTGCATTCAAGATATCCTAATTGACAAAGGCAAAATAAAGGCAATAGGTCAAAACCTCTTTGAGATGGAAGCTATAGAGCTAAACGCCGAAAATCTCATCGTTTGCCCCTCTTTTATAGATTTGCATACGCATCTAAGAGAGCCTGGGCAAGAATACAAAGAGGACATAGCCTCAGGTAGCAAGTGCGCCGTTGCAGGTGGCTTTACGCTTTTAATTTCTATGCCCAATACCATCCCAGCTGTTGATTCCCCTCAGGTCGCAAGCTACATAATCCAAAGGGCAAAGTCAGTCGGGCTTTGTAAGGTCTTACCTTCTGGCGCTATAACTATGGGCAGAAAGGGCAAGGAGCTTACGGACTTTCTTGCTCTCAAAGAGGCAGGATGCGTTGCTTTAACAGATGATGGCTCGCCGCTGATGGATTCAAAGCTCATGGAGCTTGCCCTAAAGCGCGCCTCTCAGCTCGATATGCTTATTATGAACCACTGCGAAGATGACAAATTAGCAAACGGCGCAATAAACTCAGGCGTAGTCAGCTCTCTTATTGGTCTATCCACGAGACCCAAGTCTGCGGAAGATGTCTTGGTAGCAAGAGACTGCGTGCTATCTTTTTATACTGGCGGGAGGCTTCACATTCAGCATCTTTCAAGCCCTTTAAGCGCTGAAATCATTGACTTTTTTAAATCAAAAGGTGCCCCAATTACCTGCGAGGTAAACCCTTATCACCTTCTTTTTAGCGAAGAAGAGCTCTTTCTTAGCGGCGCAAACGCAAAGCTCAATCCGCCCCTTCGGGATAAAAAAGATATAGAGATATTACTAAACGCGCTTCGCGCAGGAATTATTGACTGCATTGCCACAGACCACGCCCCCCATGCCATAAGGGAAAAATCCAGGCTTGATAGCGCAATGCCGGGAATGATAGGCCTTCAACTTGCTTTGCCCTTATGTTTAAAGCTGGTCGAAGATGGGCATATCTCTATGTCAAAGCTCGTTGAGCTGCTAAGCATAGCCCCCTCGAGGGTGCTTAAGTTAAAAGACCCGCCAAAGCTAAAGGTTGGCGCAAAGGCAAACATTACAATCTTTGACCCAAAGCGAGAGTGGATTTTAAATGAGTTTACGAGCTTTTCAAAATCCAAAAATACCCCCCTTTGGGGTAAAACCCTTAAAGGCAAGGTGATTTTCACAATATACGAGGGAAGAATCGTCTATAGCGATGTTTGAAAAAATCGCGGTCATTGGCGTTGGTCTAATAGGTGGCTCTCTTGCTTTGTCGGCTAAAAAAAACTTAAACGCCAAAGTTTTCGGCGTTGATATATCGCAAAATTCTTTAGAAAAGGCTCTTGAAATTGGCGCAATTGAGGCTGGCTCTAAGGACCTTTCGGACCTTGGCGCTTTTGACCCTGATTGCGTAGTTATTGCAACCCCCACCAGCGTCGCTCTTGAGATTTTACCAAAGATTGCTAACTTTATCTCAAAAGATACCATTATTAGCGATGTTTGCAGTATCAAGAGTGAGATTACAATTGCTTTTGAGAGGGTCTTTGGCGATAGGTTTGTCGGCGCTCACCCAATAGCAGGCTCTGAACGCTCTGGCATCTTAAACGCAGATGAGGATTTATTTAAAGATAGGCTTGTTGTTTTAACCCCTACAAGCAAAACAAGCCAGAAAGCCCTAAAATCAATTGATTTACTTTGGCAAAAAATAGGCGCAAAAACAGAGATTATGGACCCACGCTTTCACGACTTTGTATTTGGCGCTCTTTCCCACCTTCCACACGCCGTTTGCTTTGCCTTGCTATCTTCAGCCAAGTCTTTACTTAAAAATAGCGAGCTTTTTAAGTATTGCGGTCCTGGATTTTTAGATTCAACAAGAATTGCCGCATCAGACCCATTAATCTGGCGGGATATCTTTCTCTATAATAGCGAAAATCTAATCAAAGGACTTGAGACCATGATATCAACCTTAAGCTCTTTGAAAGAGCTAATTAAAAACCATTCTGACAAAGAGCTCTTGGAGTTTCTGAGCTTAAGTAGCAATCTTAGGCGCTCTCTTTGTGAGCACAAAGATAGGTAACGCCCTGAGATGTTCTTGCAAGGTGCAAGGTTCCTGCTTTTATTTCTAAATAATCCCCCGCCTCTAGCTCGTATGTGTCGGTCTTGGTCTTTATAGTAACGCTTCCGCTAAGGACGAATCTAACCTCGTCAAATCTATGGCTATGCCAATCATAGAATGTCCCAGGCGGGTCGCTCCATACATAAAAGCCAGTATAGCCAAGGGATTTTAAAAACTCCCTTGCGCTCTTTTCATCTGCTGGCAATCTCTGCGCACCTCCTTGCGCCCTCCATCATATCGCTAACTATGATAAACTCAAAGCCGGAATTTAAAAGCATTGCCTTGCCCTCCTCTACGTTTGTGCCTTCCATCCTAACCACGACGGGCAATTTAACGTTTAGCTCTTTCAATGCGCTTATTAGACCGTCTGCTAACCTATCGCATCTTAAAATCCCGCCAAAGATGTTTACGAAAATGACCTTCACATCCGGGTCTGAGGTAAGAATCTTAAAAGCGCTTGCTATTTGCTCCTTGCTTGCGCCCCCGCCAACGTCTAAGAAGTTTGCCGGATTTGCGCCTGCTAACTTTATTGCGTCCATGGTCGTCATTGCAAGCCCGGCGCCATTGACCATGCACCCAACATTGCCAGATAGCTTTACATAGTTCAATTTTTCTGCTTTTGCCTTTACTTCCAGCATCTCAAGCTGGGTTTGGTCTTCGAGTTTTAGAATCTCTTGCTGACGAAAGAGGGCATTATCGTCAACTTCGAGCTTTGCATCAAGCAATACTAAGTTCCCATCCTCATCTTCAATTAGCGGGTTAATCTCAAGAAGGCTTAAGTCAAGCTTTCTATATATTGCCAAAAGACCGTTAACTATCGGCTTTAGCTTCTTAAAATCAAGCGATAGCTTGCTTGAGAGGTATCTTATTTGAAAGTCAGAAACTTCAGAGCATGGGTCAATGCTTAGCTTTAAGATTGCTTCTGGACGCTCCTTTGCTAGCTCTTCTATCTCCATCCCGCCCTCTGCGCTTGCGACCAAAACCTCCTTTGAGATTTCCCTATCTGTGCTAATAGAGAGGTATATCTCGCGCTTTATCTTGGAGGCTTTTTCTATAAGCAATTTATTAACAATCTTTCCGCTCGGGCATTGGGGCGTTATGAGCACCTTGCCAAGGAGCTCTGAGGCTTTTAAATGCAGTTCTTCAAAAGTTTTTACCACCTTGACCCCGCCGGCTTTGCCCCTTGCGCCGCAATGCACTTGAGCCTTTACCACAAGCGGAAAATCGCCAAGATTCTGAGCTGCTTGGTCTAACTCCTCAAGGCTCGAGACGACAACGCCGTCTGGCACCAATAGTCCAGCGCCTTTTAAAATCTCTTTAGCTTGATACTCGTGAAGAAGCATTCAAAGGATTTTATCATTAATATTGTGAGAGACGAACTTTTAAAAGTTATCATATCTTCCGGTTTTGAGGTCAAACCCTTAGGCAAGGGGAGAT
>JANWVD010000032.1 GCA_025057715.1 Aquificaceae bacterium
CATTAGCGGGCGATACATCCTTGAGTATCTAAGCGAGGTGCTCGATGTGCCTTACGAGAGTCTTTACAAAATTGTGCCAGACGAGCTTGAGGTTATCAAGAGGTCTTTGATTGAGCTATGCGATAGTGGGTGCTACTTGGTTTTGACCACCGGAGGGACAGGGCCCGCGCCAAGAGATGTAACGCCAGAGGCCACACTTGCAATCTCTGATAGAGAGCTGCCTGGCTTTGGCGAGCTTATGAGAAGGGTCTCGCTTGAGCAAGTGCCAACCGCTATTCTTTCTCGCCAAACTGCGGCAACGAGGGGCAAAAGCCTTATAGTCAATCTTCCCGGAAAACCCCAATCCATAAGGATTTGCTTAGATGCCGTCTTTCCCGCAATTCCATACTGCATCGAGCTCCTTGGCGGACCTTTTATTAAAACAAAAGGACACATAAAGGCGTTTAGACCGGCATGAGCGACTTTGTTCACTTGCATTTGCATACTCAGTATTCGCTGCTTGATGGTGCTATAAAGGTCAAGGACCTTGTGAAGTTAGCCACAAAAATGGGCTATAGCGCAATAGCTATGACAGACCACGGGAATCTCTTTGGCGCGGTGGAATTTTATAACACCCTAAAAGAGAGTGGTCTAAAGCCCATTATTGGGATGGAGGCTTACATCAATGTAGAGTCTCGATTTTCAAAGCTTAAGAGCTCTGAGGATAATCTCACTGACGATGTTAATAGCCACATAGTGCTTATTGCAAAGGACAATCTTGGGTTTAAAAACCTAATGACCTTATCAACAAGGTCATACACTGAAGGTCTTAATCAAAAGCCAAGGATAGACTTTGAGCTTCTTGAAAAGCACTCAAAAGGAATCATTGCACTAACTTCTTGCATCAGGGGCATTCCGGGGCATTTTTTGCTAAAGGGTGATAGCAAAAGGGCTCTTGAGTTTACGAAAAGGCTCTTTGATATATTTGGCGAGGATTTATATCTTGAGCTTCAAAATAATTCTTTAGAAGAGCAAAAGAAGTTAAATAGCTTTCTCATTGAGGCTTCAAAAAGCCTTGGGGCAAAGCTGGTAGCAACCAATAATTGCCACTATCTTTTGCCAGAAGATAACATCGCGCATCAGGTGTTGCTTGCAATACAGACCAAAAAAACGCTTCAGGATTTGCAAAAATCAAACATAAAGTTTCCAAAAAAGGGGCTTCATTTCTTAAGCCCGCAGGAAGCAAAAGAGCTCTTTAGAAACACCTTTGATGGGTGGGAAAGGTCACTTTTAAACACCGTTGAGATTGCTGAGAAAGTATCAGATAAACTTGAGCTTCTTGAGAGCAAAGGGGCGCTTATGCCAGATTTTGGCAAAGACAAAGAGAGCGTAAAGGCTTTGCTAAGAGAGCTCTCTTTTGAAGGTCTTAAGAAAAGGATAGAGCAATCGCTTGCTGATGATTCGCCTCAGTATTGGGAAAGGCTCGAATACGAGCTTGAAGTTGTCTCAAAGATGGGCTTTGAAGGATACTTTTTAATAGTCCAGGACTTTATAAACTGGGCAAAATCTAGGTCTATTCCGGTCGGTCCTGGGCGAGGCTCTGCGGCTGGCTCTTTGCTTGCTTTTTGTCTTGGTATAACGGATGTTGACCCAATTAAGCACGGGCTTTTGTTTGAAAGGTTTCTAAACCCGGAGCGGGTCTCTTTGCCCGACATAGATGTTGACTTTTGCATGGAAAGAAGGGACGAAGTGATAAACTACGTTCGCGAGAAATACTCGCCCGAAAACGTTTGCCAAATAATAACCTACAACGTCATAAAGGCAAAGCAAACTATAAGAGACACTGCAAGAGCTCTTGGGATATCCTACAAAGAGGCGGACGAGCTTGCAAAGCTTGTGCCTCAGGGGGATGTGCAAGGCACTTGGCTATCTCTTGAGGAAATGGCAATAACGGACATAGATGAGCTTTTGAATAAATACGGCAAGCATAGAACTGACATAGAGCTAAATGCTACTAAGTTTAGAGCACTTTGCCAAGAGAGCGCGCAGCTTGAGACGCTTCTAAAAATAGCCCTTAAGTTAGAAGGACTCACCAGACACACATCCTTGCATGCAGCCGGGGTAGTTATAGCCCCGCAGCCACTCAAAGACTTAGTTCCGCTCTATGTTGATAAAGACGGTCAGGTTGCAACCCAGTATGACATGGTGCATTTAGAGCACCTTGGGTTTATCAAGATGGACTTTCTTGGGTTAAAAACCCTTACTGAGCTTGAGCGCCTAAGGAAGCTAATAGAGGAAAGGCACAACATAGTCATTGACTATTTGCATTTGCCGCTTGACGATGTCAAGGTTTTCGAGCTTTTGCGCTCTGGCAAAAGCGTCGGGGTGTTTCAGCTTGAGAGCTCTGGCATGAGAGCTCTCTTAAAGAGGCTAGAGCCAGATAAGTTTGACGACATAGTTGCCGTCCTTGCGCTATATAGACCAGGACCACTAAAGAGCGGTCTTGTTGATGCATACATAAATAGAAAACACGGTAGGGAAAGTATTGAATATCCGTTTGAGGAATTAGAGCAGGTTCTAAAAGAGACCTACGGGGTTTGGGTCTATCAAGAGCAAATAATGAAAGCCTCGCAAATCCTTGCCGGATTTTCACCAGGAGAGGCAGACACACTTAGAAAAGCTATAGGCAAAAAGAAGGCAGATTTAATGCAGCAAATGAAAGAAAAATTCATAAAAGGCGCATTAGAGCGAAACTTTAACGAAGAGAAAGTAAGAGAGCTCTGGGATGATATAGAGAAGTTTGCTAGCTATTCATTTAATAAATCTCACTCAGTGGCTTATGGATACTTATCTTATTGGACTGCATATGTAAAAGCACACTATCCAACTGAGTTTTTCTGCGTCAAACTTTCAACAGAAAAGAGTGATAAAAAATTCATAAACTTAGCTCACGACCTAAAAAATTTCTCAATCAAGCTTTTGCCACCTGATATCAATAAAAGCCAAAAGGACTTTAGCATAGCTTCAGATAAAGCAATTAGATTTGGACTTTCAAGAATCAAGGGCGTAGGGGAAGAAACCGCGGAAGTAATAGTATCAGAACGCAAAAAGAGCTGGACCTCAATTAGCGACTTTGTCAGGCACTTTAAAAGCCCAGCAAATAGCAGAAAAATTAACAAAAAAGTCCTCGAGGCTCTTATCAAAGCAGGTGCTTTTGATTGGACTGGAAGTCCAAGAAGCTCTATGCTTGCAGCCATAGAAAAGGATGTTATCCTACCTCGCGGGCTTTTTGAGTCCAATCAAAGCGATAACAAGGCAGAGCTCGAAAGAGAGGTGCTTGGCTTTTATATCTCTTACCATCCGCTTGACCCATATGAGCATCTACTTAAAGATATTGTTAATAGTATTGAGGATATAGAAAGCCTTGAATCTAAATTCTTTAGCCTCGCCGGCGTTGTTTCAGACCTCAAGATTAAAAAAACTCAAGGCGGTAGGCTTATGGCGACCTTTGATTTAATTGATAAAACCGGCATAGCAGAGGTCGTTGCTTTCCCACAAATTTACGAAGAATGCGTTGATATTTTAAAAGAAGGGCATTTAATAGCCGGTAAGTTTTCTTTAGAAAACGACGATGAGTCAGAAGACGTCAAGCTCGTGCTTCGCTCCGCATCAAGCATGGAAGACTTTATTAGCAATGGTAATCTAAAAATCCGACTTATCATACCAAGAGAGCTCTCAATTGATGAACTAAAAGCTCTAAAGTCTCTAATTTATGAATATAATGACCCGGAAGGGCTTGACCTTCAGATAGAAATAACCCACAAGAACGGAAAAACCCTCATGCAAGCAGGTCCAGAGTTTAAAACAAAGCCCTCAAAGGAGCTCCTTGAAAAGCTAAGAGCGATGCGTCTAAAGGTCAAACTCCTACCTTGAGCCTAGTGTCTAAAAAGAGCATCATCAAAAGCCCAAAGAGGAAAGCAGCACTCGGCTTTAGCGTTTTTTCACCCCTAAATGCCTCTGGAAAGACCTCCTTCGCAGTTACATAAACCATGACCCCGCCACCAAAACCAAGCCAAAAACCAAGCCCACCTTGAAAGAAATCTATAAACATAAAACCGCCTACGGCGAACAACGCCTCTAAAACACCGCTTAAAAAACCGACAAAGAACGCAATTGAGGGCTTTCCATGGGATAGAATGACTGCAAGACTTACTAAAAAACCCTCCGGGACATCATGAAGTGCTATGGCAAGGGCCACCTTTAAGCCTAAAAAATCCTCGAATGCACCAGAAACGCCGACGCTTAAACCCTCTGGGGCATTATGGACTAATATGCCAAAAAGCATCATATTGAGGCTCTTTTTTTGATTAGTTTCCCTATCTGATATGTATCTATCAGCAATTACCATAAAGATAAATCCACATATTATTCCAATACTACCAAGGATAAACCCACTAACTTCTATTGCAGGTAACATCAAGGCAGTAAAACTAGCCACAATCATGAATCCGCCTGCAAGACCCATGACTGTGCTAACCTCTATGAGCTCTCTCTTTATAAAAGCCCCAAGCAAAGAGCCAATAGCAGTGCCTATCAAAAGAAGAGACAAAATAGTCACCTAAAGCAGCTCCTTTATGGTGTATAGGCTTTTATAGACCCCTATATCACCTTCAAGGCTTTCTTTAGCCCCCTCGAGTCTATCTACTATTGAAAAAACCCCGACAACATCATAACCCTCTTCCCTTATGGCATTTATAGCAAGTTTTACAGAACTCCCCGTGGTTATTACATCCTCTAAAACCCCGACGCGCGCCTTTTTAGGCAAAACGCCCTCTACCTGCTTACCAGTGCCGTGAGACTTTCTTTCCTTTCTTACGACTACGGGATTTATCTCTATGCCTTGATTATAAGCATACATGCAAACACCGTAAGCTATTGGGTCAGCACCCATCGTAAGACCACCAACTGCATCTAAGTTAAAAGGCTTTATCAAATCAAACATGAGCTTTGAAACAAGCATTAACCCGCTTGGTGTCATCGTCACTTTTTTTAAGTTTATGTAGATATTGCTCTTTTTACCAGAGCTTAATGTAAATATTGGCTCGCTTTCAACCCTCAGACATTCCAGTTTTATCAGTTCCCGCAATTTTTGATAGTCGCTCTCTTGCATATTCCATTAAACCTCCTGCTTTGAGAATCTCCATGAGCTCTGGCGGAAACTTGGTAGCGCTAAAGGTTTTACCGGTGGTTATGTTATTTATCAAGCCTTCTTGCAAATCTACCTCTATCTCATCCATGTGGTTTATTTCATCAACCGCCTGCGGCGCTTCAATAATCGCAAGTCCTATGTTAATGGAGTTTCTAAAAAAAATCCTTGCAAAGGATTTTGCAATCACAACCGGCACCATGGCGTGCTTTATGGCAATCGGGGCATGCTCTCGCGAAGAGCCAGAGCCAAAGTTTTTACCAGCAACTATGATTTCGCCTGGCTGATGAGCCGCTGCAAAGTTTGGCCATTGAGAATCTTCCATCACATGCTTTGCGAGCTCTTTTGGGTCAGATGTATTTAAGTATCTTGCTGGTATTATCTGGTCTGTATCTACATTATCGCCAAACTTCCAAACCCTTGAGCGCACTTTCATAACTTAAAATTTTACCTTACTATGACGATTCTTCTTATTGAGTCGTTTTCAAGCGACCAGCTTTTACCTGCCTTGACCTCCCTTTCGCTGAGTCTGTCGTAAAACACCCCCCCACTTTCCGTAACTACCATTATCTCCATACCCTCTCTAAATGGCAAGAGGTCGATTAACCCACCTGCTTTTATCAAAACCCCTTTTTGACCTCTTTGTTTAAGAGGTATATCGCTTGCTTTTATAATCCCTAATA
This sequence comes from Aquificaceae bacterium, assembly GCA_025057715.1. Lineage (GTDB taxonomy): Bacteria > Aquificota > Aquificia > Aquificales > Aquificaceae > JANWVD01. The sequence goes on from JANWVD010000032.1 coordinate 5,869, forward strand.
AGCCTCTTTTTGTTGCTATAAGAAGCCTATCACCATCCTCTACCAACCTCATGCCGCAGATTGTGTCAGAATCGAGCTTTATCCCCAAAACAGGCTTAGCACCTATCGTCGAGGGCGGCACTTCAGAAACCAAAAACCTAACCGCTTTCCCGCTACATGTAAATAGAACAACCTGTTTTTCCTCTTGGGCTTGTAAAAGACAAACTACTAAATCATTTTCCGAGAGCTTAAAAATTTGCATGCCCTGAGATTTATATTCAAAATCCGCAAGCGGGACCTTCTTTATAAAGCCAAGTTTGCTTGCAAGGATTATCCTATCATGCGCGCTTGAGCGCGTAAAAGCACCAACTATGCGCTCTTGTGATTGCTTAAGCGCGATTTTACTACCCTTTAACGCCTGTTTCCCTGCAACCCAATAGACCCTTCCCATATCAGAGACCATGAAAAGCCCATCGGAATAAGGCACTTCTAAAATGTTTACTGTTGGCTCTACCCCATCAAAGCGTTCCAAAGGCGAAACTTCCCCATGTTCATATATGACAACGGACAAAGAACCAGCTTCCTCAGATGTTTTACCTTCTATAATTGTCCTTCGCGGCGCTTTAAACATAGAAATTAATTCTTTTGTTTCTTCTATAAAGAGTTTAATCCTTTCGTCTTGGCTTTGAACAAGCTTTGAATATTCTTCCGCTTTTTGAGTTAACTCTTTTTCCTCTTGCAAAAGTTTTTCTCGCTCCATGGATGTAAGCCTTTGAAGCCTCATCTCAAGTATTGCCTGGGCTTGTTTGCTCGTTAGGTTAAATCTCTCTTCGAGCGCGCCCTTGGCACTTTGCACATCTTTTGATGCCTTTAAGAGCTCTATTATGCTGTCTATGTTTTCGAGGGCGATAATTAGTCCCTGAACTATTTCTAATCTCTCTCTCGTTTTACTTAGGAAAAACCTTGACCTTCTTAAAATTACCTCGAGCCTGTGTTTTATAAACTCCTGAAGCATGTCTTTTAACCCAACCTGCTTTGGCTCTCCATTTACTAAAACAACGAGGTTCACCGGGAAGTTTTTTCGAAGTGGGGTTAGCTTATAAACCTTTTCGAGAACCTTTTGAGCTTCCGCGTCTCTTTTGAGCTCGAGCGTTATTCTTATACCCTCTTTATCAGATTCATCCCTGACGCTTGCTACTTCCTTTAGCTTGCCCTCTTTTATCAGCTCTGCTATACGCTTTACCACCTCTGCTTTGTTTACCTGATAAGGCAAATCGCTAAAAACAATTTGCTCTCTTCCGCCTTGGAGTTTTTCTATATGCGCGCGTGCGCGAAGTCTAACCTGCCCTCTTCCCTTTTCGTAGATTTCCTTTAGCTCCTCTGGATTTTCGAGTATTGCACCTGTTGGAAAGTCAGGTCCTAATATAAACTCACTGACTATGTTTTCTAGCTTTAAAGAAGGGTCTTTTGCCAACGCTATGAGAGCTTCGCAAACCTCTTTTAGGTTATGGGGCGGGATAGATGTTGCAAGCCCAACGGCTATACCCGTAGCGCCGTTGCATATAAGGTTTGGAAAGCGAGAGGGTAATACCGAAGGCTCCATACTTGTTCCGTCGAAGTTTGGTAAAAAGTCAACCGTGTCGTTTTCTATGTCTTGAAGCATCAGCGTTGCAAATCTTGATAGTTTTGCTTCTGTGTATCTCATCGCCGCTGGCGGGTCGCCGTCAATGGAGCCAAAGTTCCCCTGCCCTATAACGAGGGGGTAATTCATGGCAAAATCCTGAGCCAACCTAACTAGCGTTTCGTAAGCTGCTTGGTCACCATGCGGGT
>JANWVD010000033.1 GCA_025057715.1 Aquificaceae bacterium
CGACCCTATGAAGGACGAACCCCGGCTCTTGGGTTATACTTTTAAAAGCCTCAAGCAGGGCGCTTTGAAACCCGCCCGTAGTAGCTATTCTAATGCTTTTTCTAAAAATTGGTGTTTCTTTTTCAAAAAGAGCGAATTTAAGCGTTGAGCTGCCGTAATTTAGGCAAAAGAAAGTTTTCATCGGAAAACTCCGGATGGTCTATGCCTTCATTGTAGGCAAACTTAAGCGCCTTTATCTGCATCTCTTTTAAAATCTCTACGTATTTTCCGCCCTTTAGCTGGATAGACGGCGTTCTTTGAATCACATCCATAGCTATTGAAAATCGGTCTATTTGGTTGATAATCGCTAACTGAAGAGGCGTGGTTATTCCGCCTCTTCCTTTCAAAAATGGTTGCAAATGAACCTCGTCTATCCCAGTTTTTCTATTTTCTCTATAGCCTCTGACATGCAGGTTTTTGTGATTGGTCCTTTTGTAAGTAAGGCGGTGAATAAGCCATGGATAGCCGTGAAAGTTAAAGATAATTGGCTTGTCTTTGCTAAAGTATAGGTCAAAGCTTCTGTCATTTAGTCCGTCTGGATGCTCGCTCTCTGGCGTTAGCCTAAAGAGATTAACAACGTTTACAAACCTAATAGAGAGCTTTGGGAAAAACTCCCTGAGGATAAAGCTTGCGCAAATTGACTCCTTTGTGGGTATATCCCCGCAGCTTGCCAAAATCACATCTGGCTCTTCTTCTAAGTTTAAGCTCGCAAAGTCAAAGATTCCAATTCCCTTTATAACGTGCGATAGCGCCTTATCGTAAGGCAAATACTGAGGATGCACCTGCTTGTCGCAAACTATGATGTTGACCCTGTTTGTGGATTGCAAACAAAGATGCACATTCGCAAGCAATGTATTTGCATCACACGGAAAGTAAAGCCTTACCACATTTGGCCATTTATCCACGATGCTGTTGATAAACCCCGGGTCTTGGTGGGTAAAGCCATTATGGTCTTGACGCCAAACCACAGAAGTTAGCAAAAGGTTCAAAGAGCTTATGGGGGCTCTCCATGGCACATCCTGAGATATATCTAGCCACTTGCCAAACTGGTTAACCATAGATGTAATAATCGGGGCAAACCCCTCGTAGGTGCTTAATAGACCGTGCTTACCAGTTAGCAAATACCCCTCAAGCCAGCCCTCGACCATGTGCTCGGATAAAACTTCCATAACCCTTCCATCTTCGCTTAGGCTTCCTTCGTCTTTATCTTGAGAAAGAGTTTCCAGCATCCAGGCTTTGCCGTGCTCAAAAGTAGCATGTAGTCTATTTGAAGCCGTTTCGTCTGGTCCAAAGACCCTAAAGCTCTTAGGATTCTTGGCAATAACCTTGCTTAAGTACTTCCCAAGAGGCAAGGTATTTGAATGCAAGCTAAAGCTCTCTATAGAAAACTCCGCTGGGTTTGGCAAGTTAAGCGGCACTCTCAAAAGCCCGCCATTGGCATACTTTGTATCCCCGAGCCTTTTGCCCTCAGGCGGAAAGATTTCCTCTGTCTTTATGAGAAGCCTTCCCTCTTTGTCAAAAAGCTCGCTTGGTCTATAGCTTAAAAGCCACTCCTCTAAGAGCCTAAGGCTATCTAAGTTGGTATGGACATCAGAGAAAGGAACCTGATGAGACCTCCAATAGCCCTCGATGTATTTACCGTTATGCTCTTTTGGCGCAGTCCATCCTTTCGGGGTTTTTAATATCAAAAGCGGTAAGATAGGCCTTTTTCTTTGACCTCTTAGCTCAAGGAGGGTATTAAATGCCCATCTGATGGCTTCTAATGTGCTTTGTATAACCTCGGTGAGCTCTTCGCCCTGTATGAGCTTTGGTTCATATCCATAACCTCTAAAGAGGCTAAGTAGCTCTTCCTTAGGCATACGGGCAAAGATTGTGGGGTTATTTATCTTATAGCCATTAAGCGAAAGAACAGGCAAGACAAGCCCGTCCCTTGCCGGATTTAGAAACTTGCTTGAATGCCAAGAGGTTGATAAAGGACCCGTTTCTGCTTCCCCATCCCCGACCAAAGCAACGGCAATAAGCTCTGGATTATCAAACACCGCACCAAAGGCATGAGAGAGGCTATATCCAAGCTCCCCACCTTCTTGTATAGACCCGGGGAGCTCTGGCGTGCAATGACTCCCAAGCCCGCCGGGAAAGGAAAAGGACCTAAAGAGCTCTCTAAGACCCGCTTCATTTTGAGAAAACTGCGGATAGAACTTAGTTAAAGTCCCCTCTATGTATAAAGGTGCTATATAACCTGGGGCGCCATGCCCCGGCCCAACGACATAAATAGCATCGAGCGAATATTCTTTTAAAACATAGCTCGTAAGCAAGTATATGAGGCTGATATTCGGGCTTGCACCCCAATGCCCAAGGAGCCTTGGCTTTAGGTGCTCTTTTCTAAGTGGCTCTTTCAAAAGCGGGTTTTCTCTTAGGTAAATCATCCCTACGGCAAGGTAGTTGCTTGCCCTAAAGGCTCTAATGAGCTCCTCCATTAGGCTAACCCTCCTTAAGTAAAATTAAACTAAGAAAAGTGGCACATAGGGTATAGAATGTCTTACTAATGCATCATTTAAGCCCAGAGCAGGCGCTTAAGGAGCTAAACACTAAATTAACAGGACTAAGTAAGTCAGAGGTAGAAGACAGGCTAATAAAATACGGCCCAAACATCTTAGAAGACGAAGCTGAGAGCAAGCTAAGGATATTTATAAGGCAGTTTGTAAATCCCTTTGTTTTTATTCTAATCTTGGCGGGTATAGTTGCCATCTTTGTCGGCGATTTAAAAGACACGCTCGTTATTTACCTAATTCTTATCGTCAACGGCGCTTTGGGCTTTTATCAAGAGCTAAAAGCCATAAGTTCTATAAAGTCTCTAAAATCCCTAACCTCCCCAAAGGTAAACGTATTAAGAGAAGGCATCTATAGCCAAGTAGAGAGTTCTCAATTAGTGCCAGGGGATATAGTCTCTATTAGCGAAGGGGATATTGCCCCAGCAGACATAAGACTTTTAGAGAGCTTTGGTCTTATGGCTGAAGAATCAACCCTTACAGGCGAATCTGTGCCAGTTAGCAAGCTTGCAGAGGCTATTTTAGAAAGAGAAACGCCTTTGCACGAGAGGATAAATTGCCTTTACAAAGGCACAACTGTAGTAAGAGGAAGGGCGATTGGCGTTGTTTTTGCCACCGGAAAGGATACAGAGCTTGGGAAAATAGCCCAAAGGGCAAAAGAAAAATCGCCGGAAAGCCCATTAACCAAAGCCCTCGGGGTCTTTGCAAAAAGGTGGATAGGAATATTGCTAATTCTTCTTGCTATTTTAAGTATCGTCGCAGTATCTCAAGGCAGAGAAGCAAAGACGGTTTTGTTCTTTGCCATTGCCCAGCTTGTTTCGGCAGTGCCAGAAGGACTGCCCTTGGTTGTAACCATCGCCCTCGTGGTTGGCGCTCTAAGACTTTCAAGAGAGAAGGTTCTTGTTAAATATTTACCCTCAGTAGAAACTCTCGGGAGCGCGACTTATATTTGCTCTGACAAAACCGGCACGATAACACTTGGGATTCTTGAGGTTGGGGAATATTACGCTACTGACTTAGAAAAGCTCCTAATTGCCTGCAGCATCTGCAACGACGCTGACGAAAACAAAGGAGACCCTCTCGAGGTTTCGCTTCTAAGGTGGTTAGATACTCAAGGCTTTAACTGGAAAGAAGCAAGAAAAATTTACCAAAGAGTGTGGGAGCATCCTTTTGACGCTAATAGAAGGCTAATGGCAGTTAGCGTTAAAAAGAGCGATGGCTTTGAAATTTACATAAAGGGCGCAATTGAGTCAGTATGTAAAAAGAATTGCCCACAAGAGCTTTTAGAAATCCATGACAAGATGGCTCAGGGCGGCATGAGAGTCTTAGCCTTTGGCTACAAACACCTAAAATCTATGCCTACATCAGTTGACGAGATAGAAGCAGAGACAATCGGGCTTATTGGATTTTTCGACCCCCCAAAGGAGAATGTAAAGCAAGCTGTTGAGATAGCCAAAAACGCTGGCATAAAAGTGATGATGATAACCGGCGATAACATCCTTACTGCAAGGGCAATAGGAAAGATGGTCGGAGTTTACAAGGACGGGGACACCTCCTTAAGAGGCGAAGAACTCAGTCAGTATTCTGACGAGGAGCTCTATGAAATACTCAAAAAAACAACAATAGTAGCAAGGGCAACGCCAGAAGATAAATACAGAATAGTGAAAGTGCTTCAATCAAGGGGGGAGATAGTTGCAGTAACGGGCGATGGGGCAAACGACTCCCCCGCACTCAAGGTTGCAGACCTTGGCATAGCCATGGGGTCTGGCTCGCCATCTGCGAAAGAATCTGCCAAGATGGTCTTGCTTGACGACAATTTATATGTCATAGTAAACGCAATAAAAAATGGAAGGCTAATAGCAAAGAATATCTCAAATGTCATAAGGTATCTTCTTTCTGCGAATTCGTTCCAGATACTTTATAACTCATTTGCAATAATAGCGGGGCTACCTTTGCCTCTTTATCCAACTCAAATACTTTGGATAAACTTGGTCACCGACGGTGTGCAAGATAAAGCATATCCTTTTACAAAATACGAAGGAAATCCAATGCAAGAAAAGCCAAAAAGCCCGGAAAAGGTCTTTACAGGAAGCTCGCAAATTATAAAAGTCATATACAACGGGCTTTTGATGGCGATTTTACATTTCATTTTGTTTGTGTATCTTCTAAAGCTCTATCCTTATGAGGTTGCGCTAAGTATTAGTTTTACCTCGGCTGTCGTAAGTCAGTGGGCGGTTGGCGTTCAAGAAATTGCGGAAATGCCGTTTTTCAAAAACCCTTTGAGATACATCAAGCTAAACCCGTATGTATACCTTGGAATACTTGCAGGCTTTATTTTGCAAGCGATGGCTATAACCGTATTTTCATCATACTTTAATTCGGTGATTTTGAGCCTAAGTCAGCTAAAATATGCTTTTATAGTGCCAATTTTAACATTTTTGGGGATAGAACTTCGTAAATGGATAAAGAAATAAAGCGCAATTTAGAATGTCCAGTTTGTGAAAACAAAGAAATAACATTGCAAAAATTTAGGTCCGTAAAAACGGAAGTTTTTGTATGTCAAAGTTGTCAACATAGAATTTTGACATCAAGCGAAAAATCTTCAGCCCCAGTTTCCTCAAAAGCTGGGCAATATAGCTTATTAAAAGGGGCAGGCGTTGACTTTATGATTTACTCTTTATTACTTTGTGAGGATGTAAGAAGCGCGAAGAGTCTTCTTGAGGTTGGCTGTGGAGTTGGCTTTAGCCTTGATTTTGCTCGCACTTATCTAAAGATGGATGTTGTTGGAATAGAACCAGCGCCTTACTATGAACTTGCTAAGAGTGTATTTAATCTCGAGGTTTATAATACCTACCTTGAAAACACTCCCGAGATTTTAGGCAGAAAGTTTGACTTAGTTTTTTTCTCCGAAGTCATAGAGCATGTAGAAAATCCAGGGGAATTTCTAAGAATTGTTCGATTAGTTTCTGACAAGCTTGCTCTTACAACTCCAAATGGTGAAATTTTACACAATCCTAAAGCGCTAAATTATTCGCAAATTAATAACATACTTTATCCGGGAGAGCATCTAAGGCTTTATAGCAAAGCCTCTTTAAAGCTTGAACTTGAAAAGGCTGGGTTTAAGGATGTATATGTCATAGAACATCCATTAAATCCTGCGAGGCTCTTTGCCTCTGCTGGAATGTCGGCACCTTCTCACTTAAACGCACAAAAATACAGAGACATATACATAAACTACCTACAAACAAGGATAAAATCTGCAAGCGATGCAATGCTTAAACTCGGGCTTTTATGGAGGTTATTCAAAGAGTTAGTAAATTTAGGAAACTATCAGGCTGCTGCCGAGGCTTTAAAGCAGCTACTTGAAGCTCTCGAGGAAAACGACCTAACAAGGGCTAATCAAGAGCTCTTTTTCCCACCATGCGCAATTTACTACAAGGGAATGATGGAGCTAAACACCGGGATGATAGTAAAAGCCGCAGAAAGTTTTAAGATAGCCACGAAGTTATTGAAAAGGGCAATATCTAAATATCCTTTTGATGAAGAATACGCAGACCTATTTTTGATGGCAAAATACCACTACGCTTTAAGCCTTGAGAGGCTTGGCAAGAAGGCCAGAGCCAAGGCTATCTACTTGAGCCTACTTTTTAACAAACCCCCTTTAGAGCTAAGAGCGAGGGTAATCTCTAACCTGAGAAGTTAAAGGGCATTTCCATATTAACGTCCTTTACTTGAGTAATCTCTGGAAAGCGGGATTTTAGGACTCTCTCTATGCCTGCCTTTAGGGTCAGCACGGACATGCCACAGCCAGAACAAGCCCCGACCATTCTGACAAGAACCGTGCCGTCTTCTTTTATGTCAATTAGCTCAACATCGCCGCCGTCAAAACGAAGGGCAGGGCGAACCTCGTCTAAAACTGCCTCTATTTGCTCTCTTGTTGGCATATTTCAAAACCTCCTAATAAATTAAAATTTAAACCACTTGGACGGGGTTGTAATAGGTAAGGTAATCTCCACATTCGGGCTTGAGGGCGAGATAAAGGTCTTGCCATACTTACCACCTAAAAAATGGCGCGCGATAGCGCGCGTTTATTTTAAAAGAAAAACAACGGGGGAAATGGTAGGGTTTGAGGTAGTTAGGATAAAGCAAGCAGGGAAAGGCATTGCACTTAAGCTCAAAGATGTCCAAAGAGCTCAGGAGTTTGTTGGGGCTAAGGTCTTTGCCATGCCTCAGGAATTGCCAAAAGAGAGGGGGGAATATTTTGCCTTTGAGTTAGAGGGGCTTGAGGTTTTGACAGAGAGCGGGAAGAGCCTTGGCAAGGTAAACGCGGTAGTTGACGGAAGGGCTTACTCGTTTTTGGAAGTTGGGGAGATGCTAATTCCCTTTACGGAGAGGTTTGTCTTGGATGTTGATTTAACTTCAGGCAAGATAATTGTAAGTAAAGACCTCGAGGAAATTGCATGATAGAGCATGGATTTTCGCTCTTTAGCGATTATGACATTTTTCTTTTCAAAAAGGGCACCCATAGAAAGCTCTATAAAAAGTTTGGATGCCATCTTTTTGAGGATGGGGCTTACTTTGCGCTTTGGGCGCCAAACGCAAGTCAGGTGTTTGTTTTCGGGGATTTTAATAGCTGGGATAAGAGCTCTTTGCCGCTTAGGAAAAGAGACGATGGCTCTGGAATTTGGGAGGGGTTTGTAAAAGGGGTCAAAGAATTTGATAAATATAAGTTTTACATCAAGGGCGGTTGGGGATACGAGGGCGAAAGGGCAGACCCATTTGGCTTTTGGCACGAGGGTCCTTTTGGCAATGCTTCTATAGTTAAAAAGCTTGATTATAGCTGGGGCGATTTTGAGTGGATGGAGAGGAGGGCTTTAGTTAACCTAAGGAAAGAGCCGGTCAGTATCTATGAGGTTCACTTAGGCTCTTGGAAAAGAGGTAAGAATTGGGGGTT
>JANWVD010000034.1 GCA_025057715.1 Aquificaceae bacterium
GTTCTGGGTTGCAATACTCGTGATTTACCGCAAGCAAGTGTCTGCCATCAGCGGTTCTAAAATAGCCCACAAAGTCGCAATTGTAGCCAAAACAGGACGCTTGTCTTCTTACATCCTCCTCAGTTGGTCCGCTTTGACGAATCCTATTCCAATCAAGGTTTGGACCGTTATCTAAAGCATCTCCCCACCTTATTATGACGTTGTGGCTAAAGCCTCTTGGCACTAATACCATATCTTCGGTAGTTGGCTGAATAGAAGTAAAGCTTAGTGTGCCACTCCCACCGCTACCGCCGCCACAGGCAACGAGCGCAAGCCCAGCAGAGCCAAACAGCGCGCCTTTTACAAGGTCCCTGCGGCTCATCGCACGCGCTAAAACATTTCCAAAATACTCGCCCATAGTAAAACCTCCGAACTGTTTGGACAAAAGATACCCTCTACAGGTTTAGAACCTTTTAAGATTTTTTTTAGAAAATATTAAAACGCGGGCGCTTCGCGCCCGCATAATATCAGCTTACCCAATTTTTAAGCCACTTTTATGCCAAACCGCAATCACGGATGGGCGCGGCACTTCAATGCCTGCTTCCCTTGGCCAAAGGCTAAGAGGAACTATCGAGCCACTCTCCCCGGGGTGCTGAATGGCGCAAAAGAATGTCTTAAAATCACTTGAAAACTCAGGACCGCAAATCTCGCAACCTGGGACGCCAGAAAGAAACATCTTAAGCTCTCTTGAAAACGGGTCAAGAACGTAAACACCGTCATTGAGCGAAAGCCTGCTCGTTGACGGATTGCCATCAGTTGCTATCCATACCCTGCCTTTAGAATCTATGGCAAAGTTATCCGGTGCAGAGATGGGCGGGGTGTATGATTTTGGCTCTTTGCCGTAAATTAAGAGCCTGCGAGAAGGATTTTTGCTACCCACTTCGCCACAAAATAGCGGTATATGCCAGCTAAAGCGCGTAGATGTTGGATTTGAGCCCTCCTCTTTGAGCTCTATGATGTGTCCCATCGTATTAAATGGGCGAGGGTTTGCAGCGTTTGACAGTGATTTCGTGCGCCTTTCGTTAAAAGTTAGCGCAATCCAAACGCTTTTTGTGTGTGGGTTATATTCAACGTCTTCTGGGCGGTCCATCTGAGTTGCATTAAGCGCATCAGCGGCAAGACGAGTTGCAATAAAGCAGAGCTCTGGTTCTTTTTTAAACATCTCTGGAAGAGCTTCGTTTGGTGAAATTTTGTATCCTTGGGAAGTTCTCTCACAAGAGGCTATAAGCACCCATTCGCCGCTTAAATCGTCGTTAAATTTAGCAACATACAAAGAACCCTCGTCTAAAAGCCCGAGATTATGGGACTTATCACCCTCTTTGAATGCGTTTTTGCTAACAAACTTATAAACGTATTCAAATCGCTCGTCATCACCCATATATACAACCACCCTGCCATCTTTAGCAACGACGCTAAAAGCAGCTTCGTGCTTAAACCTTCCAAGAGCTGTTCTCTTAATTGGGGTAAAACTTGGGTCAAAGGGGTCAATCTCAACAACCCAGCCAAAGCGAAAGGCTTCATTTGGCTCTTTTTCGACATTGAATCTATCCTCGTACAGCCCAAAGCCGGTTTGTAAAGATAGCGGGCTTGGCACGCCGTAGCGGTCGTGAAGCCTTGCAATTAGCTGGTCTTTTATGCGCTCTTCGCGCCCAGAGAAGTAAAAGTGAAAGTTTTCTTCGCAAGTAAGAACCGTGCCCCAAGGGGTTTTTCCACCTGCGCAGTTATTAACAGTGCCTAAAACCCTAACGCCCCCTTGGTCGTAGGAGGTTTTCATAAAGCGATGTCCTTTTGCGGGACCTTCTATGATGCATGGGGTTGTGACAGTTATTCTGCGATTTAGCTCAGAGCCCTCAAGAACCTGCCAGCTACCTTGGGATGGTTTAATTTCAACAACGGAAGCGCCGTGTGCTTGCATCATAAATAGCGTCTCTTCGCGAGTTGGACGCCTGTTTGAAAACTCAGGAAACATCAGCTCTGGATTGCAATACTCGTGATTGACAAATAGAATGCTTCTTCCCCCGAAGCTCAAAAACCCAACATAGTCGCAGTTATAGCCAAAGCAAGATGCTTGACGCTCGATATCTTGCATCGTTGGCCCATTTTTACGGATGCTGTTGTGATTTAACTTAGGACCTTTATCAAGCGCATCGCCCCAGCTTATTAAAACCCTATGGGTAAATCCCTCGGGGAGGGTGATTTTATCCTCGCTATTAGGCTTTATGCCTTTAAAGGTTTCCTCTCTTTTGGGACTCGCCTTTGCCAAAGAGCCAAAGAGCGTAAGCGCCATAAGCTCTCTTCTGCTTAAAGCAGTTTCAATAATCTCGCCTATATACCTACTCATAGTTATAGCTATAGCTAATAATTGTTAAGGAGTTTTTAAAAACCTGTTTAGGCTAAAAGCCTCGAGCTTAGGTGCTTTGGAAGAGAGCGCATTAGATACAATCTCTGCGCTTACTGGCGCTAACAAAATGCCGTTTCTGTGATGCCCAGTAAGTAAGGCAAAGTTTTCGCCAAAATCTATTATTGGCAGACCATCAGGCGTTGATGGCCTAAAGCCATAGAGGGTTTTTGATACCTTTAGATTTTTATGCTCAGGGAAGAGCTTTAAAAAGCCCTCTATTAGCTTTAAAATACCGCCGATAGTATTGCCTTTTGTAAAGTCCTTTGGCTCGCTTGTTGCGCCTACGTATGTTAGATTCTCTCTTGGGATAATGTAGGCAAAATCAGAGTATAGCGTCTTTGGATATACCGTTGTTTCAAGAAGAAGCGCTTGACCTTTTGTTGGAAAGACGGGAATTTGCAGAAGCTCGCCCGCCCAAGCGCCGGGGCATAATACAAAATAGTCAGCGCTATAGATATCTTTTATACCAATAAGCCTTAGTATTTTGGAATTATCCCTCTCAACAGAGATTATTTTGTCAGTTATTATCTTGATAGAAAGCCTCGAGAGCGAGGATAGAAGAGCTCTCATGAAAGAAGTTGGGTCTAAGTATCCCTCGTTTTTAAAACTCACCGCCGTTAGGCGGGTTTCATTTATAAAAAAATCCTCTCTTTGGTTAATGTAGTGCTGAGATTCGTCTATGGCGCTTTTATCTAAGAAGAGCCTCAGAAGTCCATCTTTATGTAGCTCCACCCTTTGCCCAGAGGTTTGATAAATTGCATCAAGGAACGCAGGGTAAAGCTCGAGGCTTTTGATTGAGAGGTTTAAAAGCTCGCCCGAGAGACCTTCGGAAAAGGGTGCAAGCATCCCGCCGGCAACCCAAGAGGTTGGGTCGCTGATGCTCTTTGTGATAACCTTGACGCTATGACCATCGAGCGACAGCCTAAAGGCGCAACAAAGACCTACTATCCCAGAGCCAAGCACTAAAATGCGAGCCATTTGATATTATCATTAGCTCAAAGGGGCTATTTTTGTGCGATGGATGAGCTATCAAAACTGAGGAATCAGATAGACGAAATAGACCTTCAGATTCTTAGGCTCTTAAATGAAAGGGCAAGGCTTGCCAAAGCCGTTGGGGATATTAAAAAGTCAATGGGGTTAGAGGTCCATTCGCCCGAGCGCGAGCAAGAGGTTTTTAGCAGGCTCTCAAAGCTAAACAAAGAGCTCTTTAACGAGTCTTTCCCTACTCAAGCTTTAAGGTATGTGTATCGGGAAATTATGTCCGCCTGTCTTTCACTTGAAGAGGTTATCAAAGTAGCATACCTTGGACCAAGAGCTACATTTACACATCAGGCTTCGCTTGAGTTTTTTGGTCTTTCTGCCAAGTATGTAGCAGTCGGGACGATTGAGGATGTTTTCAAAGAGGTTGAGCTATCGCGGGCAGATTACGGCGTTGTCCCTATTGAGAATACCACCGAAGGGGTTGTGAACTTTACCCTCGATAGGTTTTTACAAACTGAGCTAAAGATAGTCGGTGAGGTAGTAATTCCAATAAGGCTAAACTTGCTTTCGCGTTCAAGCGAGATTAATAACATAGAGGCAGTATTTTCACATAGGCATGCCATAGCTCAATGCAGGGAGTGGCTTTCAAAAAATCTCCCTAATGTGAAAATTTTTGAAGCTGAGAGCACGGCAAGGGCTTGTGAAATAGCCTCAGAATCTCAAAGTGTTGGCGCAATTGCCAGCGAGGCAGCAGCGCATGTTTATCACCTTAATATTTTGTCAAGAAACATCCAAGATAACCCTGATAACTATACGCGCTTTATCGTCGTCGGAAAAAGAGCAGTAGGACCAACAGGAAAAGACAAAACCACCATTGCATTTGCCTTAAAAGACCAAACTGGGGCTTTATATAGAGCCTTAGAGTGCTTTTACGAAGAGCAAATAAACCTAACGCGCATAGTATCAAGACCTAATAGCAAAAGGGTTTGGGATTATATCTTTTTTGTGGATTTCGAAGGTCATTTTAAAGAAGAGCATGTAGAGAGGGTGATTCATAAGCTAAAGGAAAGAGCGCAGATGGTTAAAGTTCTTGGCTCTTATCCTATGGCACCGTTAAAAGAGGGCAAGGGTCTTTAAAAGCAAACGTCTATGGGAATTTCCAAGAGCGGGTTTTATTTTTACATCCCCGAGGTCAAGCCCCACTGGCCTTGAGCGTCTTAAAAACTCATTTATCAAGAAGGTTAGCTTGCCAAGTCTTTCCTCTAAATTTCCATCAACATGATTAAGAGAGAGGATGATTGGCTTTTGTCCCTCTTTTTGCATGCGCTTTGCCATAAGCTGAGCGCGCTTTGCTGTGCTTTTCCAGTGAATTAATTTGAGTGGTTCACCTGAGTATTCCTTAACCCCATCTATTTCATCAAAGCCTTGCGCTTTGGCAATAGCGCTCTGACCCGATAAATTTGTGTCATCTAATATAGAATTAATGTCGGTTAAGATAGGCTCTGGATAAATGAGTATTTCAGAGGGAACTTCAAGCTCGTAAATTCTTTCAAAAAGCCCAACCGGAAAGGTAGAGCTAAGGCTTACTTGTAATTTTTTTATCTCTCCGCGGGTTTTGAAGCTAACTTTTATCTTTAAATCAGACTCATCTTTTACCACAGAGCAAAAGCCACAGGATTTTGAAATACAAGCCTTTATTAAAAAAGAGGGGTAGGGTTTTCTGTTTTTTAGAGTGATTGAAAGCGTTGATTCTCTGTTTGCGTATATTTCAGGCGGTGGCAGGAGTTTAATTTCAAGTCCACGAAGGTTGAGTATAGAGAAAATACCAGAAACGAGCATGAAAGAGAGCATGAAAGAGACAACAATATAAAGAAGGTTATTGGCAGTATTTACACCAGCTACGCCAAGAAAGACAGAAACCGCAATAAAGAAAAACCCGGTTCTATTTACCCTTACCTTCACCGTGAAAGGGCTTTAATCAACTCAGTCGGTAAAGGTAAAAGGATTATGTTGCCCTGCTTTATTGCCACATTTTGTATGGTTTCAAGGTATCTAAGCTGCAGGGCGATAGGCTGCGAGGATAAAATAGCCGCAGCCTCTGCGAGCTTTTGGGATGCTTGGTATTCCGCCTCCGCGGTGATAATCTTAGCTCTACGCTCCCTTTCTGCCTCTGCCTGCTTTGCCATTGCTCTCCTGAGCTCTTCGGGTAAATCAACCCTTTTTAATTCAACTGCTACTACCTTGATGCCCCAAGGGTCTGTTTGCTTATCAAGAATGCTCTGAAGCTGTGTATTAAACTTCTCGCGTTCTGAGAGAAGCTCATCGAGTTCTGCGCCACCACAAACGCTGCGAAGCGTGGTTTGCGCAATCTGAGAAGTGGCTTAAATGAAGTTCTCAACAGCCACTATAGCTCTAACTGGGTCTATGACTCTAAAATAAACGACCGCATCAACGCTAACAGAGACATTGTCTTTTGTTATTATGTCCTGGGTTGGGACATCAAGCGTGACAGTGCGCATATCTACTTTAACTATCTGGTCAATTATCGGGACTATGATTATTAGACCTGGACCTCCTGCCCCTATGACCCTTCCAAGCCTAAAGATAACAGCTCTTTGATATTCCGGAATAACCTTAACTGACGATAGAAGAAAGACCAAGATAATGACCGCCATCGCTATGGTAAAACTCATTGCTTTATCCTCCTTGGCTTACATGTCAAATTATCCACAATTACCTCCTTCCCCCTTTGCGTGCAAGTATAGCTTTGATACCTTGGACAATCAATAGCTTTCTCAATACTTAGCTTGCCATCAGAAACTCTCAGGATGCAATTTCCGCAAGCCTCAGGCAATAAAGAGTTAGGAGCTAAGTTAGACCTGCAATTAGAGAGCTCTCCAGCTATCGGCGCACAGGCAAAAAGCACAAGCGCAATTAAAACAAAGACCATAAGATTTATAATATCAAACCGCAAGCCTGTAAGGCTTGCGTAATAGAGCCAACCCTATAGACCTCCCCCGGAAAGTCAACCTCTACGCCCCTCGGGACAATAGCCTTAGAAAACCCATACCTGCTGGCTTCTTTTAACCTCTCTTCAGGAAGGTAGACTGACCTTACTTCCCCCGAAAGCCCAAGCTCGCCAAAGACCACAATATCACCTATTGGAATGCTCTTTAAAGAGCTCGCAACTGAGACAGCAACGGCAAGGTCAGCCGCAGGCTCGCTAAGCTCTATACCACCAACAACATTGACAAAAACGTCAATATCGCGTGTAAAGAGCTTTACTTCCTTCTCTAAAACTGCCAAGATGAGTGCAAGTCTATTAACGTCTATGCCCTGTGCACGGCGCTGGGGGGAATTATATAGAGCCTTGACGGTTAAGGCTTGAACCTCTATCAAAAAAGGTCTTGAGCCCTCTATGTGCGAAAAGACGACGCTTCCTGTGGCTGAGGTCCTCTCTTGGAGAAAGAAAGCAGAAGGGTCTAAAACTTCCTCTAAACCCCTTTCTGTCATTTTGAAAACCGCTATCTCTCCGCTTGGACCAAAGCGGTTTTTAGCGACCTTTATTACTCTTTGAAAGCCAAAGCGCTCGCCCTCAAAATAAAGAACGGTATCAACGACATGCTCAAGGACCTTAGGTCCTGCAATCATGCCCTCTTTATTGACTTGACCAATCAGGATAGTTATTACACCAATCTCTTTTGCAACCTTTGTTAGCTTAAAAGCGCACTGCCTGACCTGAGATACAGACCCCGGCGGGGATTCAAGGCTCTCTGAATAAAGAGTTTGAATAGAATCAACCAAAACAAGCGCCGGCTTTTTAAGCTCAATTAGCTTTATAACCTCTTCAAGAGAGGTATTAGAAGTTGCAATAATTCCAGAAAGTGCACAATCAAGACGCCTTGCTCTTAAACTAAGCTGATGAAGAGACTCCTCGCCAGAGACATAAAGACACATCTCACCTGCTTTTGCAAATTGACCACAGAGCTCAAGTGCAAGCGTTGACTTTCCAATGCCCGGCTCCCCAGCAAGTAAAATTACCTGCCCTCTGACAAAGCCACCACCTAAAGCTCTATTGAGATTATCAAATCCGCAAGCAATCCTT
>JANWVD010000035.1 GCA_025057715.1 Aquificaceae bacterium
GGACGAGCTAAACTTCCCTTGGGAGCGCGTCCTTGCGAGCTGTGCCCCAGCATCTAACGTCTACTTTGACCCAAAGATGGGACTTCAGCTAACTGGCGGAAGCACCTCTCTTAGAAACATGTTCGAGCCCATGCGAAGGCTTGGCGCGAGCTTAAAAGACCTCATTGCCCGTGCAGCCTCAATTGACCTCTCTTTGCCCTTAGAGTCCCTTATCCTCAAAGACGGCAAGGTTTTTTATAAAAACCAAAACGCGCCCTACGGGCGCTTTATTAAAACCGCCCTTACGCTAAAGCCAACCCAAGAGCCAAAGCTCAAAAAAGAGAGCGAATTTATATATATTGGTAAAAGCCCCCCAAGACTTGACATACCCCCAAAGGTCAAAGCAGAAGCAACCTTTGGCATAGACGCAAGGATAGAAAACCACCTATACGCAATCGTTGAGCGCCCCCCAAGGTTTGGCTCAAGAGCTCTTGAGTTTAACCGCTCTTATATACTCAGCCTCCCAGAGGTTCAAGACGCCTTTATTCTATCAAACGGCGCTATTGGTATTATTGCCAACTCTTTTTGGGCTTGTGAAAGAGCTCGCAAGGGGCTAAAAGTCCTCTGGAGCGAAACCTCCCTTAAGGGCATGGACACAGATAGGCTATATCAGCTCTTTCTAAGGCAGATGGAAAAACCTCCCTCCAAGTCATTCTCTACTGGCTTACCGCAATCTTACCTAAAGAGAGCAAGCGTAAAAGTAGAGGAAACCTTTTTCCAACCTTACTTATACCACGCAACTCTTGAGCCTATGACCTGCCTTGCTTATTATGATGGCAAGCGCTGCATAGTAATTGCCCCAACTCAATCACAAAGCTTTGCCTTTGATGTTACAAAGAGCATAACCTCGCTTCCAGATAAAAGCATCCAGATTCAAACCCCATACTTAGGTGGCGGCTTTGGCAGAAAGTCCCACGCTGGATTTATTGCAGAAGCCGTAGAGCTCTCAAAGCGCGTCAAAAAGCCAGTTAAGCTCATCTACAGCAGAGAAGACGATGTTCGTTCTGGCTTTTATAGACCAATGAGCGTCACCAAGGTTTTATTAGCAGGCGATAGCTTCCCAAGGCTTTTGTCTTTCAAAATAGTTGCCCAGCCGCTAATGGGGGGTGGGGCTTCAACCTCGGGGCTGGATGATTACCATTTTGAAAACACCCTCATTGAGCGCTACGATATAGAGCTCGAAATTCCAGTTTGGTTTTGGCGCTCGGTTGGACATACCCATAACGCTTTTTCATTAGAGCATGCGCTTGATATATACGCATACAAAACCTCCCAAGACCCAATTAAACTCAGAATGGCGCTTTTAAAAGATAAACGCGCAAAGTCCTTAATTGAGTTTGCCAAAGAGCGCTGGGGCGATTTTAAAGGCGCCGGGCTTGCGTATCACTCTTCCTTTGGCTCTCGCGTCGTTGCCATAGCAAAAGCTAAACTCAATGAAGGCTCTTTAGCTATTGAACGAATGCTTATTGCCATCGATATTGGCAATAGAGTAATCCATCCAGACCTTGTAAGGCAGCAAATAGAGGGCTCTGTAGTTATGGGTCTAAGCCTTGCCCTAAAGGAAGAACTCTTGATAAAAGACGGGGCTGCGGCAAGCCTTAACTTTGATTCTTACAAACTTTTAACAATTGACGAAGTTCCGCCTCTTGAGACTTACATCCTTACCTCAAATTCCCCCATGGGGGGCGTAGGCGAGCCAGTCGTTCCAGTCATTGCCCCAGCAGTTGCTAATAGCTTGCTTTGGAGTTATGGCATTAAGACATCCAAGCTCCCTATCAAAGTTGCATGATTTTCTTAGCTCTAATCTTACTCTTAACCGCCTGCGGTCCTGTTTTGATAGTAAAAGACCCACTTAGCGCCGAAGAGAGCTTTCAACTTGGTTATATTTACCACCTTGAATCAAACCACAAAAGTGCAATCTATCACTATAAAAGGTCAATAAAGAAAAACCCAAAGCACTGGCAAGCTTACTATAACCTCGGAACTTTGTATGCAACCCTTGGTGACTTTGAAAGCGCAAAAAAAGCCCTAAATAGGGCTCTTGAACTAAACGATAGCCCATCTATTAGAAACAACCTTGCTTACACTCACCTTATGCTTGGGGATATATGCGAAGCTCTTTGGCACTTTCAGATGGGAAATATCCAAAATCAAGAGCTCTTTAGAGCTCTTAAACAGCACGAAGAGCTTTGCTTACATTGGAAATCTTGGGAAAGGACCGATTCCCGGGGTGCTTTTTAGCTTTCTTATCATCTTTTTCATCTTCTCATAGTCTTTAAGAACCCTGTTTACATCCGAAACGCTCGTTCCAGAGCCTTTTGCAATCCTTATTTTTCTGCTCATGTTAATTATGTGTGGATTTTTACGCTCCTGTTTGGTCATTGATAAAATTATGGCTTCGGTTTTCTTTATGAGCTTTTCGTCTACCTTTAGGTCTCTAAGCTGAGCGCCAACGCCTGGCAACATCCCAACGAGCTTATCAATTGGACCCATGTTTTTGATAAAGCGAATCTGCTTTAGCATATCCTCAAGGTCAAGCTCGCCTTTTAAGACCTTCATAGCAAGACTTTGAGCCTCGTCCTCTGGCATTGCCTTCTTAGCGCGCTCTGCCAAGGTCTGAATATCACCAAGACCTATTATCCTCTGGGCTATCCTATCTGGATAAAACGGCTCTAACTCGTCTAACTTTTCACCAACGCCCACAAACTTTATGCCAACGCCAAGGGATGCCCGAACGGATAAAACCACACCCCCTCGCGCATCGCCGTCCATTTTTGTAACAATTACCCCAGTTAGGTTAAGCCTTTCGTGAAAAGCCTTTGCTGATTCAAGACCTGTCTGACCCTGCATCGCATCTGCGACATATATAACCTCCGAGGGCTTTGTGATACTCTTTAAGCTCTCGAGCTCTTCCATGAGCTCTTCGTCAACATGAAGCCTTCCCGCAGTATCAAGCAAAGTAAAGTCGTAGTTTTTATATTCCAAAACCGCCCTTCGGGCGATATCTTCTGCGCTATTTTCCTGCGCCTTTAGAAACTCAACGCCAATCTTTTCACAAAGACGCTCAAGCTGCAAAATCGCCGCGGGTCTTCTAATGTCTGTAGAACACACCAATACCCTAAAGCCCTTTTCTTTTAAATAAAGTGCTAACTTGCCAGCAGTCGTGGTCTTACCAGTCCCTTGAAGCCCAACCATCATGATAATGCCCTTCTTGAGCTCTTGGGATTCTGAGCCAAGGGTCTTTAGAAGCTCTTCGTAAAGAAGCATCATAAGAGCATCTGAGTTAAGCCCTTGCTCTTTGAGAGCTCTCTCCCTTAGGCGCTTAAGAAGGTCTTTGACTACGCTATATTCAACATCCGCTTCCACAAGTGCAATTCTTAAATCCCTAAGGGCGTCATTAATCTGCTTTTCGCCGACCTTCCTAATAGACCTTAGCTTTTCAAAAGCACCGCTAACCTTACGCGTTAGATTTTCAAACATATTTTTAAGATTATACCCTCGAGGAGGTTTTAAAGATGCTAAAGGTAAACCAAAAGTTTTACCCCCCGCAAAGAGTTCTTGAAATGGCAAAAGTCAAGGACTTCGAAGCGCTTTATAAAAAGTCCATATCCGACCCAGAGGGCTTTTGGTCAGATGTCGCAAAAGAGCTCTTTTGGTTTCAGGATTTCGACAAGGTTCTTGAATGGAACTTCCCAAGGGCAAAGTGGTTTTTAAATGGCAAGACGAACATCTCTTATAACTGCCTTGATAGAAACTTAGATGCCGGTTTAGGGGAAAAGATTGCCTACATAGTCCTTGACGAAGACGGAAACGAGGAAAAAATCACCTTCGGTGAGCTACATAGAGCCGTTAGCTCGTTTGCAAAATCTCTTTTGTCCCTTGGCGTTAAAAAAGGCGACAGGGTTTGCATCTACATGCCATCGAGCATTGAGGCAATTATCGCAATGCTTGCCTCGGCAAGAATCGGCGCAGTTCATAGCGTCGTTTTTGCCGGCTTTAGCGCTCAAGCTCTAAGAACCCGCATTCAAGATGCATCTGCAAAGGTTGTAATAACCTCCTCGCAAATAAAAAGAAGAGGCAAAAACATAGACACCCTTAGCACCGTTTTAGAAGCAATTAAAGGCTTAGACTTCGTGGAACATATCATAGTCTCTGGCGAATGTCCGCAAAATTTCATCAGCTTTGAATCTTTGCTTAGCTCAAGTTTGGCAGATGCTTCCCTAATGGACTCAGAAGACCCTCTTTTCATTCTTTACACATCTGGCACAACGGGCAAGCCCAAAGGGATTGTCCATACAACCGGCGGATACATGACGGCTGTCTATCTTTCAACCAAACTTACATTTGACTTAGGTAGCGACGATGTGTATTTTTGCACGGCGGATGTAGGTTGGATTACTGGTCATAGCTATGTCGTTTACGGACCTTTGCTAAATGGCATTACAAGCATCATAGCCAAGGGCGCGCCAGATTACCCAAGCATAAGACGCTGGTTTGAAATAATTGAGCGCTATAGAGTAAATGTTTTTTACACTGCCCCAACGGCGATTAGGATGTTTATGCGATATGGCAACGAGTTTTTAAAAGGAATTGACCTCTCTTCGCTCAGAGTCATAGGCACCGTTGGAGAGCCCATAAACCCCGAAGCCTGGCTTTGGTATTACAAAAACGTAGGACTTGAGAGGTGCGCCGTTGTGGATACTTGGTGGCAAACAGAAACGGGCTCTCATATGATTACTACAATCCCTTCCTATCCCGCAAAGCCCGGGATGGCTGGCAAGCCCTATTTTGGCATAGAGGTCAAGATAGTAGACGAAGAAGGCAAAGAACTCCCGCCTAACACCCCCGGTTATTTGGTTATAAATAAGCCTTGGCCAAGCATGTTAAGAGACTGCTTTAACGAGCCAGAGAGGTATAACCAATACTTTAATTCCATTCCGGGCAATGTCTATTTTTCCGGCGATATCGCAGTGTGCGACGAAGAAGGCTATATCATGATTCTTGGAAGAGCTGACGATGTTTTAAAAATCGCCGGTCATAGAATTGGCACAATGGAGGTAGAGAGCGCCTTAGTTAGTCACCCCTCCGTTGCAGAGTCCGCAGTTGTCGGAAAGCCGCACGATATCAAAGGCGAAGTGATAAAGGCGTTTGTCCTTTTGCGCCAAGGCTACTTACCCTCTGAAGAGCTCTCGAACGAGCTTAAAAATCACGTTCGCGAGGTGCTTGGTCCTATAGCCGTAATTGAAGAGATTGAGTTTGTCGATAAGCTACCAAAAACCAGAAGCGGCAAGATAATGCGCAGGGTATTAAGAGCCATTGAAAGAGGTCAGGATGTTGGTGATACCTCTACCTTAGAGGATTGACAAAATGTCATTAAGTGCTAATAAAATGTCCAAAGAGCAGTTTACTTGAGCTTTCAGTCAGTTTATGATTTAGCCAAAGGAGGTGAACCTATGAAAAAGCTCGCTTTTGCAATTGCAGGTGTGGCAATGCTTTCTTTTGCTACTAGCACCAAGGACGCAAGCCAAGCCGGCGGCGCTCAAAAGCCAAACATAGTCCAAACTGCCCAGCAAGCTGGCAACTTTAAAACTCTCCTAAAGGCAGTCAAAGACGCCGGTCTTGAGGAAACCCTCGCAAACAAGTGTTGCTTTACTGTCTTTGCACCAACTGACGAAGCTTTTGCGAAAGTCCCTAAAGACAAGCTCGACGCTCTTTTGAAAAACAAAGAAGAGCTCAAAAAGGTTCTTCTTTACCACGTAGTTGACGGCAAGGTCTATTCCAAAGACCTCAAAGAGGGACAAAAGGTAAAAACTGCCCAAGGTCAATCTGCGACCATTAGCCTAAAAGACGGCGCAAAGATTGACAATGCCAAAATCGTCAAAACCGACATAGAAGCCTCAAATGGCGTAATACACGTTATTGACACCGTTATCATGCCAAAATAAAAACCCCCTCGCGCCCCTTTAAAGGGGCGCGGTTTTTGGTTTAAAATCCCTTCTTTATGAGGGAGGGAATCCTCTTAGCATTGGCTCTATCTTCCTGCGCCCCGCTTATGTCTGAGAGGGAGACTTCGGTTAATTGCCCCAAAGAGCTCAGTCTTTTAGCAAGGCCTTGCCCCTCCGAGAGAGCTCTTGCTTCAAATGTGCAAAGCGGAAGCAAGATAAGGGTTTTAAATCCATCTAATGGCAAGTCCGCTACCTTGGCTGTTTATAAAGACCAGTCTGTTTTAGGGCTATGCCTCCCAGAGAGGGTCTTTAATTATCTTTCCACAGAGCCCTTTCAGGCGCAAATTCAGGTCCTTAGATGCGGCCTTGACGACAGTCGGTATTGCCCCAAGGTGATTAAGGGTCTTGCAAGCTACTATGCCCATGCGCATCACGGGCGAAAGACCGCCTACGGGATTGAGTTTGACATGCACGGGCTTTATGCTGCAAGCAAGGATGTTCCATTAGGCTCTGAGCTGCTTGTTAGAAACCTCAAAAACAACCTTGAGGTTAAGGTAAAGGTCATTGATAGAGGTCCATTTAAACCAGGCAGGGTTTTAGACCTCTCATATGAGGCTGCAAGAAGGATAAATATGCTAAAAGACGGCGTTGTGCAAATTGAAGCCCATGTCCTTCGCTGCGGTGATTAAATTATTTTCATAATGAGCGTAAAAGAGCTTAGGTCTTTGATAAATGGCGAGGTCTTATCTGACGAGGCGAGTCTAAGGCTCTACTCTTATGACGCTACCCCGATAAAGATAGAAAGGCAAACCCCCCTTTGCGTGGTTTTGCCCACAAGCGAGGAGGATGTAATAAACTTAGTCAGCTACTGCTATGAGAGGAATATCCCGATATTCCCAAGAGGCGCTGGCTCTGGCTTAACCGGCGGAGCAGTGCCGACGCAAAAAGGAGTTGTTGTCTCTTTTGAGCGCATGAACTCACTTGAAATAGACAAAGAAAACGCAGTAGCAATAGCTCAGCCCGGCGTTATCACATCCAAGCTTCAAGAGGCAGCAGAGTCAGTAGGTCTATTTTACCCCCCCGACCCATCTTCTTATAAGTATTCGACAATAGGCGGCAATGTCGCAGAAAACGCCGGGGGCCCTAGGTGCTTTAAATACGGTGTTACTCGCGAATACGTCCTTGGTCTAAGAGCTGTAATAAAAGAGGGCAAGGTCTTACAAACCGGGGCTCCCGTGATAAAAGATGTTGCTGGATACGACCTTACCAAGTTCTTAGTTGGCTCGGAGGGCACTTTGGGGCTAATTACGAGCATAACTTTAAAGCTTATTCCTAAGCCCAAAGCAAGAGCAAGCGCTCTTTTGATATTTGACTCAATATCCAACCTCTCAGAAGCCACAACAAGGATAATAACCGGTGGGCTATTCCCCTCGGCTTTGGAATTTATGG
>JANWVD010000036.1 GCA_025057715.1 Aquificaceae bacterium
AATTAAGCCCTCAAAGAGCTTAAGAAGGGTGATGCTTATGCATCCGCTCCCAAGACCTATTTCAAAACCCACATGAGAGGTTTTTAACCTCGGGAGAGTGAGCTCTATGAGCAGCTCTGTTTCTGGTCTTGGGATGAAAACGCCCTCTTCAAGACTAAATTCAAGTCCGTAAAATTCCCAGCTTTTTATAGCGTATTGTAAAGGATAGCCCCTCGAGACCTTCCTTGCCAAAAGCTCAAAAGTCTCTACCTGGGTTTTACTCAGATTTGGGTCCTCTGTCAGTAGGTGAAGCTGGTTTTGACCCGTCAGGTGGTAAATTAGGAGGAGTTTGTCCCTGAGGCTGAGGGATGGAAATGTCCTTAGAAGGCTGCTTACCCTCATCTTTAATTAAAGAGCCGCGACGAGAAGGATGGACGAGGGCAAGCATAAGGGCAAGAAACATCATCAAAAACCCGGTGTAGTAAGTAGCTTTTGTAAGGATTGTTTCTACCCCGCCCGGACCAAACATGCCCTGCCCCATCGCGCCAAAGGCAGAGCCAACATCCCCCTTGCTCCTTTGGAGCAAAACCAGGATTATCAAAAATAGAGCGACTAACACAAAAACCGTCAAAAGAATGTAATACATGTAAACTTATTTTACCCATGAGAGCGCTTATATCAGTTTATGAGAAAGACCGCCTCGAGGTGCTTTTAAAGGCGCTAAAGGAGCTAAATGCCGAGATTTTATCAACCGCCGGAACTGCAAGCTTTATACAAAGCCTTGGCTACGGCGTAACTAAGTTAGAGAGCATAACGGGCTTTAGCGAGCTTCTTGGCGGAAGAGTAAAGAGCCTACATCCAATGGTATTTGCCCCCATCTTGATGCGTTCAGAGGATGCTTCTGATAACTTGCTCCCTATAGACCTTGTGGTGGTTAACTTTTACCCTTTTGAAAAGGGTCTTGAGGATGGAGATAACTTAGTGGAATTAATAGATATCGGCGGACCGGCGCTGGTAAGAGCCGGGGCAAAGAACTTTGAAAGAGTGTGCGTAGTTATAGACCCGGATGATTATGACTGGGTGGCAAGAAAGCTCTTAGGGGGGGATTTAACGCTTGAGGATAGAAAAAACCTTGCAAGCAAGGCATTCTCTTACTGCGCTTACTTAGATGCCATGATATCTAATGCACTATCTGGAGAGCTCCAACTTAGAGGCGCCTTTCCATACAAACTTGAGCATAGCCTCAGATACGGCGAAAACCCGCATCAAAAGGCTTGGCTTTTATCAAGCCCGCTTGAGAAAGTAGGAATGCCAATAAAGCTAAGCGGTAAAGAGATGTCTTATAACAACTATCTTGACTTTGACTGTGCGCAAAAGCTAGTTTTAGGCTTTAAAAAGCCAGCTTGCGCTATTATAAAGCACGCAACCCCGGCTTCTGTGGCCATTGGAAAAAGCGCGCTCGAGGCATTTGAGATAGCCTTTGATGCCGAGCCTGAGTCTGCGTTTGGCGGCGTGGTTGCATTTAACGACGCAGTGGACGAAAATCTCGCTAACAAACTTATTCAAAACTTTATCGAAATGGTCATTGCGCCCGAGTTTTACGAGGGCGCGTTTGATATATTAAAAAGTAAAAAAAATCTCAGGGTTATTAGGAGCGTTGGCACCTCGAGCGGTCTTAGCTTAAGAAGCATAAGTGGCGGGTTTTTGCTCCAAGAAGAGCCTTTGGAAGATAGCATAGAGCCCAAGGTAGTTTGTGGGGATGTATCAAGCCATCAGATGGAAGATTTATTATTTGCTTGGCGGGTGGTCTCTTATGCAAGGTCCAACGCGGTGGTTATTGTAAAGAATCTAAGGACGCTATCAATTGGGAGCGGGAATACTTCGAGGGTTGATAGCCTAAGGTGCGCTATCATGCGAGCTAATAGAAACGGCTTTGACCTAAATGGTGCAGTCTTGGCTTCTGACGGGTTTTTCCCCTTTCCTGATAGCGTAGAGCTTGCTTATAAGGCCGGAATTAGGGCAATCATACAGCCAGGCGGGTCCATAAGAGACCAAGAGGTAATTGAGAAGGCCAAAGAGCTCGGCGTTAGCATGCTCTTTACAAACAAGAGGGTCTTTAGCCACTAAGGAGCTCAAGAAGCCTTCTTGCGGCTATGCCTCTGTGAGAGATGGCGTTTTTCTCTTCAGCAGTGAGCTCTGCCATAGTCCTATCTTCCCCTAAGGGCTTAAAGATTGGGTCGTATCCAAAACCCCGCGCACCGCGCGGGATTGTAGTAATTTCCCCTCTGCAAACGCCCTGAGCCCAAAGGCCGCCCTCAGAATCATAGATTAAAAGCACGCACCTAAAGAGGGCGCTTCTATCTTCCTTTCCCTCCATAAGCCTTAGGAGCTTTCTTATGTTTGCAGCAGTGCCAGTTTCGCTCTCTTTGCCACCAAACTCGAGCTCTGAAAACCTCGAGGAAAAGACCCCAGGCATTCCCCCAAGGGCGCTAACCTCAAGTCCAGAGTCTTCTGCTAAGGCTGGGATTTTAAACTCTTCAAAGTAAGAGCGCGCCTTTAGATAGGCGTTTTCAAGATAGGAGCAAGGACCTTCTTCTATGTTCAAGACCTTGGGCGGGCGAATAAGCCTTATGGGGCTTAAAAGCGCGCTTAGCTCGATAATTTTTCCCTCACTCGAGGTTGCAATCATGAGCTCTCTGTAGCGCAAGCTTGGACCTCCTGGAAGATTTTACGGACCCTGCTGATAGACTTTGCTTTACCGCTTTGCGGGCAAACCTCGAGCAAAATGCCATTAAAGACTATTGGTCCGCTATCTTCTACCTCAAATCTTTGACTAAAGCCGTAGATAAATCTATCTATTACTTCTTTTGGGCGCATGCCTATGACAGAATAAAGGCATCCGCTCATGCCAACATCGCTTACAAAGCCGGTGCCGGATTTTAAGATTATCTCGTCAGCCGTTGGGAC
Source organism: Aquificaceae bacterium (assembly GCA_025057715.1). Taxonomy (GTDB): domain Bacteria; phylum Aquificota; class Aquificia; order Aquificales; family Aquificaceae; genus JANWVD01. The sequence continues at coordinate 2,947 of JANWVD010000036.1, forward strand.
ATGGGTATGAGTGCCAAAAACTGCGCTTGCTCGCCCATCAACATACATTCCAAAAGCCCATTTTTCAGATGTAGTCTCTGCATGAAAGTCAACTATGATGATTTTTACTAAGTTTTTAATCTCATCATAAAGCTTATCAAAGAGCTTAAATGGATTATCTAAATTTGAATCGAGAAATGTCCTGCCCATTAAGTTAATGACCGCAAAGCTAATACCGTTTTTTTCAAAAATACCTAAACCACTGCCGGGGGCTCCTTCTGGATAGTTAGCAGGGCGCAAAAGTTTTGAGGAAGTGTCTATAAACTCGAGGACCTCCTTTTTGTCCCATATGTGGTTGCCAGAGGTCATAACATCAACGCCTAATTCGACAAGCTCCTCAAAGACCTTTTTGTTTATGCCAAATCCGCCTGCGGCGTTTTCTACATTCACGATAAGAGCATCAAACTTACCCTTAAGCTCGTCTATTGCACTCTTTAGGGCTTTTCTGCCGGGCTTTCCGATTATGTCGCCAACGAGAAGAAACCTCATCTTTAGATTTTACTTCTTTGTTTGTTAAAATATCATCCATGTTTAGCGGTTCAATAGTCGCACTCATAACCCCATTTAAAAACTCGCAGGTTGATTTTGAGGCGCTCGAGAGTTTAATAAACTTCCACATAGAGCACGGCACAGACGCAATCGTAGTCTGTGGAACAACTGGCGAATCGGCGACTCTTACCTTTGAAGAGCACCGAGAAATCATAGAAAAATCGGTTAAATTTGCTCAAAATCGCATAAAGATTATTGCTGGAACTGGTGCAAACGCAACTCACGAGGCCATTGAATTAACGACGCATGCGAAAAATGTTGGCGCGGATGCATGTCTGCTTGTTGCACCTTACTATAATCGCCCAACCCAAGAGGGAATCTTTCGCCACTTTATGACAGTTGCAAAGGAAGTTGATATCCCCATAATTCTTTATAACATCCCTTCCAGAACCGGCGTTGAGATAGCCCCAAATACTATTAAAAGACTCGCAGGCGAGTGCCCCAATATCGTAGGAACAAAAGAATCAACCACGAATATGGATAGAATTTCAGAGCTGTATAGGCTAATGGGTCATGGCTTTAGCATCCTAAGCGGGGATGATTCATTGACATTGCCTATGATGTCAATAGGTGCAAAGGGTGTTATATCGGTTGCGAATAACCTGATGCCAGTTGCAGTTAAAAGCATGGTAGATTTTGCGTCCCGCGGCGATTTTAAAAACGCCAGAAGGCTTCATTATTATCTTTTTCCTCTCTTTAAAGCGCTCTTTATAGAGACCAATCCCATTCCCGTGAAAACAGCCTGTAGCTTGCTCGGCATGTGCCAGTTAGAGTTTCGTCTGCCGCTCTGTGAGATGAGCAAAGAAAACCATGCTTTCCTCCTGGAAACCCTTAAGAGCTATAACCTTCCTATCAAAGATGGGTCTGGAAGCTGAGCCAGAAGCTCTATTTTTTGAGCTTTCCTCTTTGCCTGTGCCAAAGAGCAATCGCTATCTTCGAAGAAAAGACGGAAAGGTTTTTAAACCTCCCAGGGTTAAAAACTGGGAAGTGAGGGCTTTATGGGAGCTATCAAACCAAGCGAGCTCCAAGCTTGAAAAAGCGCTTGAGTGTGACATTGCGGTAGAGATTGAACTAACCTTACCAGACAGAAGACGAAGAGACATAGACAACATGCTTAAAAGTTTATGGGACATAATGGAGCGCGCCGGAATTATCAAAGGCGACCATCAAATATGTCAAGTCTATACCCGAAAAGTAGTCCAAAAAAACCTACAAAAAACTTCCATATGGGTTAGAAAACTCAATTAACGCCCTTGATGTACTCGGTTGGGTCTAAAGGAACACCCTCTCTGTTTCGAATTTCGAATCTTAAAGCGCACTCTTCTGCATTATGGCGCCTCCCAACCCGCGCTATGACTTGACCTTTATTAACCCTCTCGCCACGCTTAACCAAATTTTCCTCATTGTAAGCATAGAGCGATATAAAGTTTCCATGTTCTACTATCACCATATTGCCATAAGCCTGCAAATCACCACCACTATAAATGACTTTGCCACCATCAACCACCTTTATTGGACTTGAACAAGGAGCCACTATCTCTATTCCTCTCGGGACCTTTGACATCTTACCGTCCACCGGCATCTCAAGACCCATTTCCCTCAAACCGGCAGTTGGGTCTGAAAACTCTCTTGGCTCCCGTGGAATTACTGGCTTTTGCTCTACTTGCCTCGGGACTTCCCTTCTTTCCTCGATAACATGCCTTACCCTTTCCTTCTCTGGCTGGAGCTTTGCAACCTCCGCTTTTTCCGACCTTGGTATTCTAACTACCTGCCCGGGCGGTAGCCACTTGCCTTTTAGTTCCGGGTTTAAGCGCTCGAGCTCGCGCCTTGGTATGCCGAGCTTTTGGGCAATATGCTCAAGTCTTGCGCCTTTTTTAACAACATATGTAGCCCCTTGCTTACCTTTGGGAGTTCCTGCGCTTTCGCGCTTTTTAGATGGGATTTTAACGCTCTCACCCGACGAGAGCCATCTATCTTTTAGCTCTGGGTTTAAGCGCTCGAGTTCTTGCTTTGGTATGCCAAGCTTTTGGGCAACATGTTCGAGCTTTGCACCTTTTTTAATCGTGTAGGTATCGTATGACTGTGCCTTGCGAGGTGCCTTTGAAACCGGAATGCATATACTATCACCCGTCTTCAGAGATTTAACATTTTTGCCGGGATTTGCCTTACTTAACTGCTCAAGAGACATTTTGTTTTTCTTAGCTATTGAATAGGCGGTGTCACCCTTTCTAACAACGTATCGCTTGCATTCTACGGAAGCAAAAGCACATGCACTAATAAGTAATGCTAAACCCACCCTTAACATCGTCCTTTACCTCCTTTAGAAGGCAAAGGGATTCCACCTTTGCCCTCTCTGGACCTTTTGAAATTGCAACTATGCACTCCCAGACTCGCCCTTCCTCTCCAGCAAGCAACGCCTCTACCCTGCCATCTGGCAAGTTTTTCACCCATCCACTTAAACCAAGCTCAACAGCTCTATCTCTAACAAAAGCCCTAAACCCAACTCCTTGGACTTTTCCCTCAACAAACACCCTAAAGACCAGCATTACGTAAAATTTTAAACAAGATTAAACCTTCCTGAAAAGAACTTTATTCTCCCTTTTATCTCAAGCTCTATTAGTCTTAGCGCAAGCTCGCTAATTTGCATATTAGAAACTTCAAGAAGCTCGTCGAATGTCGCTGGCCAATGCTTCACCCTTAAAAGCCAATCATCACTCCTGCAAGCGACGAAGACATCCGAGGGTTCTTTTACCTCCTTGGCATAGCCGTTCTTTATCAGTTCAATACATCCAGCATATCTCTCTGAACCGCTACCTCCGTAAGCCCAGAGCTCTCTTTTTTGCTCTAAGGCATAGCGAGCAGTTATCAAAGCGCCGCTTTTTTCGCCTGCCTCAACCACTACCACCTTCTTAGAGAGTGCGCTAATTAGTCTATTTCTAAAGCGATACTTCCATCTGCTCGGGTTTTTATCTGGCTCAAATTCGCTTAGCAATATAGCACCCCTCTTTTCAAGTTCAAGAAGTCTCGGCGGCGCTTTGTTATAACCACAACCTAAAACAACTATGGTCTCTCCACCCAAACTCAAGCACTCTTCATGTGCTACCATGTCAACGCCAAGCGCACCGCCACTAACAATACCATACCCATAACTTAGAGCACATCTCGTCAGCTTTTTCGTAAACTCAAGGCTGTCAAAATCCGCGCTCCTTGCGCCAACCAACGCGACATAACGATTTAAAGAAGGCTCCTTCGTTAGGTAAACCCGCAAAGGCGGTTTTCTAATCTCTTTAAGAAAAGACGGGAGTTCATCAAACTCCTTCAGAATCACCCCAAAGCACCCTTAGCGGCAAAAGCTCAATAAAAGCATTAATAATTACCTCAGAACACTCTAAAACTACGCAGGGCTTACCAAGAAATTCGCCTACTTTTATACCATGTTTTAAAAACCCGTGGACTTTTGAAAATATCTCAAAGTTTAATACCGAGCTTAGACCATGAAAATACTTAAAATCAAGTTCTTGAAAACTTATTAGCATATCAAAATCATCCCCAATGGAAATTCCAACAGAGCTAAGTCTATTCCTTAAAAGCTCAGAAAACTCACAAGAGCCAATGATAGATACCTTCTTACCAAAAAGACTCACAGCCCAATCTGACTTTCCGCCTATTTTTTTTACGATTCTTATACCTTCAATGCTCATCTGACTATCAAAACCCTTGCACATATCAAAAACTGTCAATAGCCCAGCGCTTACGCTAAAGAGCGCCTCCATCTCAAACCCTGTTCGAGCAATACCCCAAACCTCGGTGGTGAGTAAAATCCCGCTCTCTAAAAGCCTTGATTCAACATGCGAGCCCTCGTAAGCAATTGGATGACAAAAAGGCAAAACCTGGTGGGT